>DGDL01000055.1 GCA_002385415.1 Clostridiales bacterium UBA3953 | reverse complement strand
AACGTGAGGCTTAGTTCTTTCAAAACGTGCCTTTGCCATTTTAATTTCCTCCGTATTTATTTATATATGATAATTTATGCCTGGTTGGCGTTACGCACTGAGATAATATCGTCCTGGATGCTCTTCGGAACCTCTGCAAAATGGCTGGGCTCCATAGTATAAACACCGCGACCCTGAGTGCGCGAACGCAGATCGGTTGCATATCCGAACATCTCGGAAAGCGGTACATGAGCGGTAATCTGCTGTCCGCCTGCGGTGGGCTCCATGCTTTGGATAGCGCCGCGGCGGGCGTTGAGGTCGCCCAAGACTTCGCCCATGTAGTCGTCGGGGGTTATGACAACAACCTTCATAATCGGCTCGGTAAGCGCAGGGTCTGCTTTACGCATGGCTTCTTTGAAAGCCATCGAACCTGCTATCTTAAATGCCAATTCCGAGCTGTCGACTTCATGGTAGCTACCGTCGTAAAGCGTCGCAATAACGTCCATGACATTATAACCGGCAAGTACACCCGATTCCATGGCGCTCTGTATACCGGCGTCGACGGCAGGGATGTACTCTCTCGGAATAACACCGCCGACAATCTTGTCGATAAACTCGTATCCCTTTCCGGGTTCGTTAGGTTCAATCTTGATTTTAACGTGAGCGTACTGACCTCTGCCACCGCTCTGACGAGCGTACTTGACATCGGCTTCGGCAGCCTTGCGAATGGTCTCTTTATAAGACACTTGAGGTTTGCCTACATTCGCTTCGACTTTGAACTCACGCAGCAGTCGGTCAACGATAATCTCAAGATGAAGCTCGCCCATACCAGCAATGATGGTTTGACCGGTTTCCGGATCCGTGTAGGAACGGAACGTGGGGTCTTCTTCCGAGAGCTTCGCAAGCGCAACTGCCATCTTATCCTGACCTGCTTTTGTCTTGGGCTCGATAGCAACGCGGATAACGGGCTCCGGGAACTCCATCGACTCGAGGATGACGGGATGGCTTTCATCACAAAGCGTGTCACCCGTAGAGGTGTTCTTGATACCGACAACTGCTACAATCTCACCTGCAGAAACGCTGTCTACATCGCGACGGTCGTTTGCATGCATAAGCAGCAGGCGGCCGAGTCGCTCACGCGAGCGTTTTGTCGAGTTGTATATGACACTGCCCGCATTAACTTGACCCGAATACACGCGGAAGTAGCAGAGCTTACCGACAAACGGGTCGGTCATAATCTTAAATGCAAGTGCGGAGAACGGTTCGCTGTCGTCGGCCCGGCGTTCTATCTCCTCGCCGGTGCTGGGGTCGATACCCTTCACAGGCGGGATGTCAAGCGGTGACGGCATGTAGTCAACTATGGCATCAAGCAGCTTTTGCACGCCCTTGTTGCGATACGATGTTCCACAACATACCGGCACTATCTTGTTTGCGATTGTAGCAGCACGGATTGCCGCGACAAGCTCCTCTTTCGTGATCTCTTCGCCGTTGCAGTATTTTTCAAAAAGCGTCTCGTCGGTTTCTGCCGCTGCTTCGATGAGCTGCGCACGATATTGTTCTGCAAGCTCAACCATATCCGCGGGAATCGGCTCAACTCTCATGTCTTTGCCGAGGTCGTCGTAATATACGTCGGCCTCCATGTTAATCAGGTCTATAATACCGCGGAAATTCTCCTCGGAACCGATCGGAAGCTGGATGGGATGTGGGTTTGCTTTCAGGCGCTCCTTCATCATTTGGATTACATTAAAGAAGTCTGCGCCGGTAATGTCCATTTTGTTTATATAGGCCATACGCGGCACGCCGTAACGGTCGGCTTGACGCCATACTGTTTCAGACTGAGGTTCCACGCCGCCTTTAGCGCAGAATACCGTTACCGAACCGTCCAGCACACGAAGTGAGCGCTCAACTTCAACCGTAAAGTCAACGTGTCCAGGGGTGTCAATGATATTTATCCGGTGGTTCTTCCAGTAGCAGGTGGTGGCGGCGGAAGTTATAGTAATTCCGCGCTCCTGCTCCTGCTCCATCCAGTCCATCGTAGCGGAACCTTCATGAGTCTCGCCCAGCTTGTGATTGATACCAGTGTAGAAAAGTATTCGCTCGGTGGTCGTGGTCTTTCCGGCGTCAATATGCGCCATTATACCTATATTGCGTGTCCGCTCAAGAGGATAATCTCTCGGCATTAATATTTCTTCTCCTTATTCTATACAGCCAAAACTTCCCGTCGGCCGGGCAAATGCCCTGTCCGATAGGGGAAATGCTTCTATTACTCTATATTTGTATTTATTAATTTTATCAAATTATCAGAATTAATACCTATAGTGAGCAAAAGCCTTGTTGGATTCTGCCATTCTATGGGTTTCTTCTTTTCTTCTAACTGCGCCGCCGGTGTTGTTAATAGCGTCGATTATTTCGGCTGCGAGTTTCTCGGCCATGGTGCGTTCACTGCGGAGTCGCGAGTATGTGCGCAGCCAGCGCAGACCAAGCGTCAATCGGCGCTCCGGCCGGACTTCCATGGGTACCTGATATGTGGAACCGCCCACACGTCTTGCCTTTACCTCGAACACAGGCATGATGTTCTCAAGAGCGGCGTTAAACGCCTCGAGCGGGTCCTTGCCTGTCTTCTGCTGGACAATTTCAAAGGCTTGGTATACTATTTTCTGTGCAATGCCTTTTTTGCCATCATACATTATATTGTTGATGAGCTTCGTAACCAGCTTTGAGTTGTATACCGGATCCGGCAGAACGTCTCTCTTAGGTACCTTACCTCTTCTCGGCACTGGTCTTCCCTCCTTCATTATAAAAATGTTATCACAGGTACTCGAAACCTAAGTTTCGTTGCGCACGGAGAGGTTAACAGGTTGATATATAAATTATATTATAAATCTTCGTTAACCGCAACGTGACAATGATGAAAAATTCAAATGTTTTTTTACTTTTCGGCCTTTGCACCGTATTTGGAACGGCCCTGTTTGCGGCCGGCAACGGCAGCGGTGTCAAGTGCGCCGCGAATAATGTGATAGCGCACACCGGGCAGGTCGCGGACTCTGCCGCCCCGGATAAGTACTACCGAGTGTTCCTGCAGGTTGTGACCTTCGCCGGGGATATATGCTATCGCCTCGAGCTCGTTCGTCAACCTGACCTTCGCGAATTTCCGCAACGCAGAGTTAGGCTTTTTGGGAGACCTTGTAGCAACCTGCGTGCAGACACCGCGCTTTTGAGGAGAGCTCTGATAGTACGGCCTGTTGGTCAGCTTGTTGAGACCTCTCTGCAGCAGCGGAGACTTCGACTTGTAGACCTTTCTCTGCCGTCCGTGTCTAACGAGCTGGTTAAAGGTTGGCATGTCATTCCTCCTTCTTCGAAAATTTATAATATAAATATATATTTCCCATGGAGGCCGGTCAAATTCAGGCAAACTTCAAATTTGACTTATAAAAAGCCAAGTTTGTAAATTTTGCCATGAAAAACAACACGTATCTCGCATGAAAATACAACATAGTATACCACCACAACAAAGATTTTGTCAAGGGTTATGAAAAACAAGTGAAAAATTCAGCAAAGCGCACAACGCATATCAAACCGATGCAAAGCGTTTGCGGTGATATGCCACGCACCGGCCATTGCTGCAGTGGGTACCTTTGTTTTTATCTACCAGGGGGAGCTTCCGGCGGGAGGAAGCTCCCCCTTTATTTTTTGGATTATATATTAATCAAAGTCGCTTACGTCGTCGTCATTGCTGACGTCGCCATCGTCGCCGTCGTCGTACATGTCGTCAAACTCGATGTCCATGAGATTGTCGTCGTCGAAATCATTATGCATCATCAGACCGCTTGAATCGCGCTGGGCATCGTATACGGGCAGATTAACCTTGCGCATCTCGGCGGCAGCGTTGACGAACGGGTTTTGCCCCTGTTCATACGGCTCGCCGCGTTCTATCTCCACATTGCGATAACGCTCCATGCCCGTACCGGCAGGGATCAGCTTGCCGATAATTACGTTCTCTTTAAGCCCGCGCAGATGGTCGACTTTACCTTTGATGGCCGCTTCGGTAAGCACCTTCGTGGTCTCCTGGAAGGACGCGGCCGAAAGGAACGACTCGGTAAGCAGCGAAGCTTTGGTTATACCCTGCAGCGCGGGAGATGCCACAGCCAACCGCAGCGTGCGCTCGCCGGCGTCTATGCGCTTCTGGATGGCTTCGTTTTCTTCCTCAAACTCGTTGATGTCGACAAGCGAGCCGAGCAGAAGATAGGTATCGCCGGGATCTTCGATTTTAACCTTGCGCGTCATCTGACGGGCGATGATTTCGATGTGCTTGTCGTTTATGGCTATCGACTGGCTGCGGTAAACGCGCTGAATTTCACGGATTATATAGTCGTATACCGCATCGAGACCGCTTATGCGCGTAATGTCGACGGGGTTGAGGTGACCTTCGGTGAGCGGCTGACCGCGCTCAACGTGATCTCCTTCGTTGACCAGAATCCGGACACCATAGGGCGACTGATAGGTTGCCGCCTCGCCTGTGTCGGGGTTTGTAACCGTAATTGCGCGCGTGCGCTTTACGTCTGATATAGAGACTACGCCGTCTAGCTCGGAGATGATTGCCATGTTTTTGGGACGGCGCGCCTCAAACAGCTCTTCGACGCGCGGGAGACCCTGCGTGATGTCGGCGCCGGCGACACCGCCCGTGTGGAAGGTACGCATTGTGAGCTGCGTACCCGGCTCGCCTATGGACTGGGCGGCAATAATGCCGACAGCCTCGCCGACATTGACGGGCAGACCGGTTGCAAGGTCGGCGCCATAGCAGCGTGCGCAAACCCCGTGCTTGGTCTTGCACTCGAATACCGAGCGGATATAAACACGCTCGATGCCGGCTTTGAGTATCTTTGCCACATGCTCCTCGGTGAGCATAATGTCGCCTTCGGCGATTACCTCGCCCGTATTCGGGTCGACTACAGGCTCGATTGTGTAGCGGCCGAGTATTCTGTCACGCAGCGGCTCTATCACCTCGGAACCGTCTGTGATGGCGGAAACCCAAATACCGTGGCCGGTTCCGCAGTCCGATTCGCGGATAATGACGTCCTGTGCGACGTCGACAAGACGACGCGTGAGGTAACCCGAGTCTGCGGTTTTAAGCGCCGTGTCTGACAGGGACTTGCGCGCACCACGCGCCGCGATGAAGTACTCGAGAATATTAAGCCCTTCGCGGAAGTTGGACTTAATAGGAATTTCCATCGTGCGGCCCGTGGCCGAGTACATAAGCCCGCGCATACCGCCGAGCTGGCGCATCTGTTTTATGCTGCCTCGAGCTCCCGAATCACTCATCATCCTGATTGGATTGTACTTTTCGAGACTCTGCTGCAGCGCGGTAGTGACGTCTTTCGTTGTCTCGTCCCAAATCGACAGCACGCTCTTATAGCGTTCTTCTTCGGTAAGCATACCGCGATGGAACATCCGTGTGATTTCCTCGACCTTCTTCTCAGCAGCTTTGACCATATCTTTCTTTTCGGGCGGTACCACGATGTCGGTCATCGATATGGAAATCGCGCTCTTTGTGGCGTACTTGAAGCCTATGCTCTTGATTTCGTCCAGCATTATGGCAGTAGCCGATACGCCATGGCGCTTTATGCAGCGGTCAACTATCTGCCCGAGGTCGGCGGAGGTTACCTCGAAGTTGATTTCAAGGTCAAACTGTTTTTCGGGGTCGCTGCGATCCACATAGCCGAGGTCCTGAGGTATCGGGTTGTTAAAGATCAAGCGACCGAGCGTTGCGTCAACGATGCCGGATACCTGCCGGCCGTCGATTTCCCGCGTCATGCGCACTTTTATCGGCGCATGCAGTCCCAGATAGCCGTTTTCATAAGCCATCAGAGCTTCGTTGTAGTCGCGGAAATAGTGTCCCTCGCCGGGCTCACCTTCTTTGACGACGGTCAGGTAATACGCGCCGAGCACCATGTCCTGTGTAGGCACCGCAACGGCGCGACCGTCCACAGGCTTCAGCAGGTTGTTCGCCGAAAGCATCAGGAACCTGGCCTCGGCTTGAGCTTCGGCTGAAAGCGGGACATGCACCGGCATCTGGTCGCCGTCAAAGTCGGCGTTGAAGGCGGCACAAACCAGCGGGTGGAGCTGTATAGCGCGTCCCTCGACGAGCACAGGCTCAAACGCCTGTATCGAAAGGCGATGGAGGGTGGGCGCGCGGTTGAGCAAGACAGGATGCTCTTTGATAACAGCCTCAAGCGCGTCCCAAACCGAGGGGTCGACGCGCTCCACTTTCTTTTTCGCGTCTTTGATGTTGGACGCTTTTTGGGTTTCGACCAGCCGTTTCATGACAAAAGGCTTAAACAGCTCAAGAGCCATTTCTTTCGGCAGGCCGCACTGATATATCTTAAGCTCGGGGCCGACAACGATAACCGAACGGCCCGAGTAGTCAACACGTTTACCGAGCAGGTTCTGGCGGAAACGTCCTTGTTTGCCGCGCAGCATCTCGGAAAGCGACTTGAGCGGACGGTTGGACGGCCCGGTCACGGGTTTGCCACGACGTCCGTTGTCAATCAGCGCGTCGACCGCTTCCTGAAGCATGCGCTTTTCGTTGCGGATTATAATGTCGGGTGCCGACAGTTCCACCAGCCTGCGCAGCCGGTTGTTGCGGTTTATGACGCGTCGGTAAAGGTCGTTGAGGTCGGACGAAGCAAAGCGCCCGCCGTCAAGCTGTACCATCGGGCGAATATCCGGCGGGATGACCGGTATAACCTCGAGTATCATCCACTCTGGGCGGTTGCCCGATTTGCGCAGCGACTCAACAACGTCAAGCCGCTTTATAATGCGCAGTTTTTTTTGGCCGGTGGTGGTTTCAAGCTCGCGCTTGAGCTGCGCGGAAAGCTCGTCTATATCGATTTCGGCCAAAAGCTCCCTGATGGCTTCGGCTCCCATACCGACTCTGAAGTCGTCTTCGTATCGCTCATACATCTCGCGATACTCGCGTTCGGTTAGAAGCTGCTTTTTCTGCAGCGGCGTGTCGCCCGGGTCGATAACTATATACTGTGCAAAATACAGGACTTTTTCAAGAAGGCGGGGCGAAAGGTCAAGCAGCAGCCCCATGCGGGAAGGAATTGCGCGGAAGTACCATATATGTGAAACGGGCGCAGCCAGCTCTATATGGCCCATGCGTTCGCGCCGTACTTTTTTGGTTGTTACCTCAACACCGCACTTTTCGCAAACCTTGCCTTTATAGCGGGTGCGTTTATATCTTCCGCAAAGACATTCCCAGTCTTTTGTCGGACCGAAAATACGCTCGCAAAACAAGCCGTCGCGTTCAGCCTTCAGAGTACGGTAGTTGATGGTCTCGGGCTTTTTAACCTCGCCGTGCGACCAGCTTCTAATCATTTCGGGAGACGCCAGTCCGATTTTTATAGAATCAAACGTGTTGTGTTCCATCACAAGCATCATGCAAAGACGCGCCGGCCCGCGTCATTGGTCAGCCCGGCATCCGTCGCGTCTTTGCCTTTCCCTTTCTGTAAATTTTTCAAGCCAGCTTCTCCTCATTGTATCTCGTCATCGAAGCTTTCGCTTTCGCCCAATGTTATATCGTCTATATCGGCGTCGTCTTCGTATATTTCTTCTTCGACTTCTTCTTCGTGCATTCCGTCGGATGTAGCGGTATCGTCGACCGATTCGCCAACATCCTCTTCGGTGACATAGGCGGGCGTATCACTGTCTTCGTCGCTGAAAGACGACAGATCGATCTCGTTGCCGTTTTTGTCAAGCACGCGCACGTCAAGGCACAGCGACTGAAGCTCTTTGACAAGCACCTTGAACGATTCGGGCACACCGGGCGTAGGTATGCTTTCGCCTTTGACTATCGCCTCGTAGGTTTTGACCCGTCCGGTCGTGTCGTCGCTCTTGACGGTGAGTATCTCCTGCAGCGTATATGCAGCGCCATACGCTTCGAGCGCCCACACTTCCATTTCACCGAAACGCTGGCCGCCAAACTGCGCTTTACCGCCCAGCGGCTGCTGGGTGACAAGCGAATAGGGGCCGGTGCTGCGTGCGTGAATCTTGTCGTCGACAAGGTGATGCAACTTGAGATAATACATGATACCGACTGTGACGGGGTTGTCAAACGGCTCGCCGGTGCGGCCGTCGTAAAGCGTCACTTTGCCAGATTCATCAAGGCCTGCCATCTTGAGGCACTCGATGATGTCGTCCTCGGTCGCGCCGTCGAACACCGGCGTTGCGACCTTCCAGCCCAGTTTCTTTGCCGCTATTCCGAGGTGAACCTCAAGCACCTGACCGATGTTCATTCGTGACGGCACGCCCAGCGGGTTGAGCACAATATCAAGCGGCGTACCGTCCGCAAGAAACGGCATGTCTTCGGGTGGAAGTATGCGTGAAATGACGCCCTTGTTTCCGTGGCGGCCGGCCATCTTGTCGCCGACCGAAATTTTGCGCTTTTGCGCCACGTAAACGCGCACGGATTTGTTTACTCCGGGCGGCAGCTCGTCGCCGTTTTCGCGCGAGAACACCTTGACATCGACGACTATCCCCGACTCGCCGTGAGGCAAGCGCAGCGAGGTGTCGCGCACATCGCGTGCCTTTTCGCCGAATATGGCGCGCAGCAGGCGTTCTTCGGCAGTTAGTTCGGTTTCGCCCTTGGGAGTTGTTTTACCGACAAGGATATCACCGGCGCGAACTTCCGTACCCTTGCGGACTATGCCGTCGGGCGAAAGGTCTTTCAGCGCGTCTTCACTGACGTTCGGAATCTCGCGGGTTATCTCCTCCGGCCCGAGCTTGGTGTCGCGCGCATCGTGAATATATTCTTCTATATGAATCGACGTATATGTGTCGTAACGTACAAGATTTTCGTTTATAAGAACTGCGTCCTCGTAGTTATAGCCCTCCCACGCCATAAATCCTACCAGAACGTTTTTGCCAAGCGCTATCTCGCCATCGCGGGTCGCGGGCCCGTCGGCTATAATGTCGCCTTTTTCGACACGGTCTCCGACGTTTACTATCGGGCGCTGGTTGATGCATGTGCCCTGGTTGGAGCGTTTGAATTTTATAAGGTGATAGGTGGTCTTCTTTCCACTGTCCTCACGTATAGTAATCTCGTCGGAGGCTACGCGCTCGACAACGCCGCCCTCTTTAGCAATAACAAGGACGCCCGAGTCGACCGCGGCTTTGTATTCCATACCCGTGCCCACAATCGGCGCATCGGTAACAAGCAAAGGCACCGCCTGCTTTTGCATGTTCGAGCCCATCAGAGCGCGGGAGTTGTCGTCGTTTTCAAGGAAGGGGATCATCGAGGTGGCAACAGAGACCACCATCTTGGGCGACACGTCCATAAAGTCTGCCTCGGACGCGTCGATCTCTATAATCTCGGTGCGGTGACGGGCCGTCACGCGCTTGTTTATGAACCGGCTGTTTTCGTCAAGCGGTTCGTTCGCCTGTGCGATTATATAGTCGTCCTCTTCGTCGGCCGTCATGTATACGATTTCGTCGGTAACGACACCGGTAGCTTTGTCGACACGGCGATGCGGCGCCTCGATAAAGCCGTATTCGTTAATCCTTGCATAGGTCGCAAGATATGAGATAAGACCTATGTTCGGTCCTTCCGGTGTCTCGATAGGACACATGCGGCCGTAGTGGGTGTAGTGAACGTCGCGCACCTCAAACGACGCACGGTCGCGCGAAAGTCCGCCCGGCCCGAGCGCCGAGATGCGGCGTTTATGCGTAAGTTCGGCCAGCGGGTTGCTCTGGTCCATAAACTGTGACAGAGGCGAGCTTCCGAAAAACTCGCGTATCGCAGTTAAGATAGGCCGAATGTTTATAAGCTGCTCGGGGGTGACCGATTCGGTCTCCTGGATGGTCATGCGTTCCTTGACTATCTTGTCCATCCTGGAAAACCCGATCCGGAGCTGGTTCTGCAGCAGCTCTCCGACCGAACGCAGGCGGCGGTTGCCAAGGTGGTCGATGTCATCCTCGTACCCGACCCCGTGCGAGAGACAGACAAGATAGTTTATCGACGCAAATATATCATCTTTGGTTATATATCTCGGAACAAGCTCGGATATGCGCTGTTTGCACTCGGCAACCAGAGCTTCGCGGTCGTCTCCGTGCTTTTCAAGTATTTCAAGCAGCACAGAGAGCTTCACGCGATCGCGCACACCAATCTCGGAAAGATCGTATCCGAGCACATCGGCAGGATAAACCATGCCGTTTGAAAGCACTTTAAGCTCGTGACCTTCACCGATGTCAAGGTAAGCCTCATTGACGCCGGCGCGCTCTATAGCAGTAGCCTTCTCTCTGTCTATCTGCTCGCCCGCGTCATACAAAAGCTCGCCCGTTATGGGAGAGATGACCGGCCTGGACAAGGTGCGGCCCTCTAAGCGATGGCCGATCGACAGCTTTTTATCAAACTTATAGCGGCCGACCGCAGCAAGGTCGTACCGTCTGGTGTCGAAAAACAAATTGTTTATAAGAACCTGTGCGGATTCAACGAGCGGCGGCTCTCCGGGTCTCAGCCTTTTGTATATCTCCTTGAGCGCTTCGTCCCCGGCGGTCGTGCCGTTTTTCTCGGCTTCGGCCTGACAGCCGTCTCGCTCAAGCGTCGCAGTGATTTTAACGTCGTCGCCGAACAGAGCGATAATATCCGCATCGTTTTCCACGCCCAGCGCCCTGATAAGGACGGTTATCGGTATTTTGCGGTTCTTATCTATTCTGACATAGAAAATGTCGGAAGAGTCTGTTTCATACTCCAGCCAAGCCCCGCGATACGGAATAACCGTAGCAGTGTACAGACGTTTACCCGATTTGTCCAATTCCGACGAATAATATATACCGGGAGAACGCACTATCTGGGATACAATGACGCGCTCCGCGCCGTTAATGATGAATGTTCCGTTTTCGGTCATGAGCGGGAAATCGCCCATGAAAATGTCACGTTCAAGCAGCTCTCCCGTTGTCTTGTTGTGCAGGCGCACGGTAACACGCAGCGGCGCCGCGTAGTTTACGTCGCGCTCCTTGCACTCCTCCACCGAATATTTCGGCGTGGAGTCGAGATGGTAACCGACAAACTCGATAGAAAGGTTGCCCGAATAGTCGGTAATCGGCGAAACATCGCGAAGTACCTCCATCAGGCCTTCGTCAAGAAACCATTTATACGATTTCTTTTGCACCTCTATCAGGTTAGGCATCTCGAGCGCTTCGTCGATCTTGGAAAAGCTCATTCGAGTAGTTCGACCGAGCTTCACGGGTTTGACCATGCGAAAATCACTCCGTTCGATTGAAAAATTGTTTTATAACTGTCCCGGATACCAGCGTCGCGTGATTATGTAAAACGCTTGAAGTTCGCGCGCGAGAATTTCGCGTGCGAAAAGACGCTGCATTCCAAAACCCGCGCGAAAATTTGCGTCAAGCTCTCCGCACCGAAAAGTGGACAGACTTTTTTGAAGATAAAACTAAAATTCGGGCGCAACATGACAAAGTTACCCGGCACACACCCCGTCGGCATGCGTCTTGCCGACGGCTCCAATTTGTGCGTTCCGGTAACTTTGTTACATCTTACTCCCGAAAAGAGCCTATCTTAATATTATCCACCATAAGGCAGGAAATATTATCCACCATAAGGCAGGAATTGTTTAGAAACCAGCTTGTTAGGCTGATTTTGGGGGCTTTTTGCAGGCGCCGTGTGCGCCGCACTGCCCCAGATTTTAATCGCGCAGGCTACAATTATAACACACACCGGCGCATTTGTCAACAACAAATAATAACTTTACAATAATTTAACAAATAAAAAGGTGTAAAAACATATTGCTTTCAGCCACAAATTGTGGTATTATAATAAATCGATACATGTTAAATCTAAACCGACAGGAGGTGCAGGCATTGGCGAATATAAAATCAGCGGAAAAGCGCGTAAAGGTTACGGCGGCAAGGACGCTTCGCAATAGAATGGCGAAATCCGCGATGAAAACGGCTATAAAGAAGTTCAGAACAGCGGCGGAAGCAAATAACTACGAAGCCGCCCTGGCTGCATATAAAGTTGCGGTCGCCAAGGTAGACCGCGCCGCGACAAAAGGTGTTATAGCGAAAAACTATGCAGCGCGCCAAAAAAGCCGCCTTACTCGCGAGCTTAACGCGCTCCGCGCCGCACAGTAAGGGCGCACACGCGACCAGCAATGTCCGGGTAAATTAGGTCGGAAATAAAAAACGCACCCGTTAACGCTATTGCGTTCGGTGTTGGGTGCTGTTTTTTATTTCCGATTTTGTTTTTACCCCGCTGGGCTGCTTAATCGCCCTCCAGCCCGCGCATGTAGCTTATATACTGGTAAAACGCCACACCGGGCTCGGCAAGCTCGCGTGACCAGCGCTTTACCCACTCGTATGAATAAAACCCGTCGTATCCTATGGCTGAAAGCGATTTATACGCCTCCTCCACGGGGATGTCGCCATATCCGGTGAGCATGTAGGTTATCTTCCCGTTTGTTCCGCGAACCGAGTCTTTTACATGCACATGTTTTATGTATTTGCCCAACTGCGACACCGTCGCTTCGGGGCGCTCTCCAAAAAAGCGCACGGTGTGGTGAATATCCCACAGCACGCCGGCGTTTGGCATGTCGACCCGCTCGATGAACTGCAGCATTTCGTTTGACCCGGCAAGCCAGCCGTTTGTCTCGATAAGCAGCGTGACACCGAAATTTTCGGCGAACCTGCAAAGCGATTTGAAGCGAAACAGCACGTCTTCCGCGTCAACCGGGCCGCTCGGCTCTGGCGTGCATTCACCAAGCACACGCACATACGGCACTCCCAGCTTTGCCGCGAGCATTACATAGTCTTTGACTTCAAACTCTGCCGCGGCGATATTGGGATTTGCGGCAAGATAGGCGCCTGACGTGAGTATGGGAATCGAGATTTTTGCGGCGCGCAGCTTTTCTTTTGCTTCTTCAATATGTTCGGGCTGAAACTCCCGCACGCGCGGAGCGTAAATCTCGTCGCCGACCCCGCGCACCTCAATTCCGTTATAGCCGAGGTCGGCGGCAATGGCGAACACCTCGCCGAATTCCCAATCCGGGCAGCCGAGCGTTGAAAATGAAAGTTTCATTGTCAATGTAAATTCTCCTCCTGCTCACGCGGTTTCGATAGCTGCAACTTCACCCAGGCCCAGCTCCTCAATGGCGGCTTCGCGGAGCTTGTATTTTTGAACTTTGCCCGCCGCGTTCATCGGGAAGCTGTCAACAATTTTTACATACGAGGGTGTTTTATGCTTTGCCATGTGCGTGCGCACATATTCCTTTATCTCCTCTTCGTCTATTATAGCACCCTCTTTGGGTATAATGCAAGCCATAATTTCTTCGCCATAGACTTTGGAGGGCACGCCTATGACTTGAACGTCCATAACCTTTGGATGGGTGTATATGAAATCTTCGATTTCTTTCGGGTAGATATTTTCTCCCCCGCGGATAATCATATCTTTGATGCGGCCGGTAATCTTATAATAACCGTCCTCGTCGCGACAGGCAAGGTCGCCCGTGTGCAGCCAGCCGTCACTGTCTATCGCCTGCGCCGTAGCCTCAGGCATTTTGTAATAACCCTTCATTATGTTGTATCCGCGCGCACAGAACTCGCCGATTTGACCGGGCTCGGTCAGCTCCTCGCCGGTCGCGGGGTCGACGATTTTGGTCTCAACGCCCGGCAGCGGTCTCCCAACGGTGTTGACGCGTTTTTCTATCGGGTCGTCGGTCACCGTCATGGTGCAGCCCGGCGACGCCTCGGTCTGCCCGTAAGTAATCGTCACCTCTTGCATGCCCATTTCCTCAATCACCTGGCGCATTGTCTTTATGGGACAGGGCGAGCCTGCCATAATGCCGGTGCGGAGGCACAATTTGAAGTTTTTAAACTCGGGATGCTCGAGCAGCGCTATAAACATGGTAGGCACGCCATGGAATACGGTGCATCGTTCACGCTCGAGCGTGCGCAGCACTTTTATCGGGCTGAAATAGTTGACCAGCACGATTGTGGAGCCGTGCGTGACACAGGCCAGCGTGGCCAGCACCAGTCCGAAGCAATGGAAAAGCGGCACCGTCAGGCAAAGGCGATCTTTTTCGGTCAGCTTCATGCAATCGCCTATAGACATTCCGTTATTGAGTATATTATAGTGCGTGAGCATCACACCCTTCGGGAAACCGGTTGTACCCGAAGTGTACTGTATATTTACGACATCGTGGCATTTTATACCTGCCACCGCAGCTTGAAACTCGGCCTCGTCAACGGTATCGGCAAGCGTGTCCAGCTCGCGCCAGTTGTACATGCCCGGATGCGTTTTTTTGTCGACGGTTACTACTGTTTTCAGGGTCGGCAGCGCGCGACATTCGAGCGATGCTCGGTTTTGCGTTTTAATCTCGGGGCAGAGCTGGTATAAAATATCTATATACGAGACATCTTTGTAGCCGTCGCAGCATACAATCATTTTCGTGTCCGAGTGCCTAAACAGATACTCTGCCTCGTGTATTTTATATGCGGTATTGACGGTCACAAGAACCGCGCCGAGCTTTGCCGCTCCAAACAGCGTTAGCAGCCAATGCGGGTAGTTTGTCGCCCAAATAGCGATATGGTCGCCCGGTCGCAGTCCGAGCGCATAAAATGCGCGGGCCACGCGCTCGCATTCGGCGTTGAACTCGGCATAGGTGCGGCGATATTTTATCTCCTCGCCGCCAATTACATCCTCAAACACGACAGCCTCGTGGTCCGGGAACCTTCCGGCCATATAATCAAGCTGCTGTCCCAGGGTTCTTTCGATAAATTCCATGCGCAAAAAGCCTTCCTTTCGTTCGATAGAGGTATTTAAAGCGTGACAAATAAAAAAGCTCCGTCCGACCGCGCAACAATACGCGAGATCGGACGGAGCGTAAATTTCACTCCGCGGTACCACCGAAATTGCCCAAACATAGCCGGGCCACCTCATTCGGATACTTAGGCAGTTTCGCCTGCATATCCTATCTCTGTAACGGGAGATCCCGTGCCGATTACTCAAGCCACAGCGTTAGCACAGGCTTTTTCACCAAGCCGGCTCGGAAGTGAGTTTCCGCAGACCGCGGTAAGGCGCTCGCAGCGTAACGCTTTTAGGCGTTATGCGCCTCTCTCTGTGACCGCGGGCGATGCGTACTTGGCTTCGTCATCGCCTTTTAAACTATCGATTTACGCGATTATATCATGTAGCAGGGTTTTTGTCAAGCGGGCAAGGTGCACAAATGCGGCACAGGTTGCAGTGCCTGCATATACTGCCGGTGAAACGCCACAAAATCCCCCAGCGCCCTTTCGCGTCCGCCGGCTGCGCGATAACAAAGCACAGCCATAAAGGGGCGCATCTAACTGCTATAAACTTTTCATCTGCTTCAAAGACTTGCCCGCCACCGCAATAGCGGTCATCGGTTTAAGGGTCAAACCGCGTTTCGATAACCTTATCACACTCCGGCGGTGAGTAACGCCAGTAGCCGATGTGCATGCCTGCCTTGATGCCGTCCACATACGCCGGACGCTTTGGCGGACCGGGCGGCGCATTGTAGACATCGACAATCACAAGCTTGATTTTCATTTTGGCGGGATTGATGCTTTTTATGTAGACGGCGGCGCTTTGTCCGGGCTCGACGTCGGGCGTATACTCGGCAAGTCCCGCAAGATTGGGCGTCAGCTCTATAAACACCCCATAGCTCTCCACGCCGCGAATTATGCCTGCAACCGTATGCCCCGGCTGGAATTTCGCGGCATTTTCGAGCCATGTGCCGAGCAGCTCTCTTTGTGAAATGCTTATCCTTCCCGTTTCGCGGTCGATGGAGCGAACACAGGCAAGGATGTTCATGCCGCACCACAATCTGTCGCGCGGATGCGAGATGCGCGACACAGAAATTGCGTCTATCGTCATCAGCGATACATACCCGCAGCCTATGTCGGCGAACGCGCCGAAGTGTTCGAGATGAGTTATCTTGGCGTCTATGACGTCGCCCGGCTCCAGCCCGTAAAGGTATGCCTCATAGCACTCGCGCTGAGCCTCGCGCCTTGACAGAAGCGCATTGCCGTCCGGCGTAAATCCCAGCACTTTAAAGCAAACGGGCTTGCCCACCCGGGTCAAAATCGCAATGTCTCTTGGCGGGCCGGCGTTGGGATTCGGGTCGTATAATACTTCCTCGCGCGGTATAAAGCCTTTGATTCCGTCGCACAGCTCAACTTCAAGGCTTAGATCGGACACGCAGCGGACAGCTTGTGCCTCGAGTATCGTTCCCTCAATGCAGGCGCGCTCAAGCGCCGCACGGGACGAAATTGCCAGTCTGTTCTGCGGCGTGCACAGCAGTCCGCCCTCCGGCGGATATTTTTTTGCGCTATCGAATATGTCGGTCCTCATTTTATACTCCATCCTTTAAATTAATATCGGCATAATTCTGTAACATGTTTATTATGCCGACGGACGAAATATGTTCATCTCATCAAAAACGCACCGACAAATGCAGATAAACTTTCGCATGGCACATTCTGTGGCTGCTCATAATACAAAAGCCGCCCGCCGATCGAGCTGCGGGTGGCAAAACCATAAGCTTTCGCACCTGCTATTTCCATTTCACGCACCGTACCCGCTTTGCCGGGATAGCCCGGCCGGCAAGGGTGCCACAGTAACTTCAAAGTTCAGCCGTGCGGCAAATGAGCTGACCTTTGTATGTTTCTGCAATCGCATAGCTCGGACGCCCGCCAACCGACCGGCCAATGCTGCCGGGACAGACCACATAAAGCGGCTTTTCGCCCGTGCCGTCGCGCGGGGGCATATACTCGCAATGGGCTACATGCGTGTGCCCGTAAAACACTGCGTCGGCACCGAGCTCGCGTGCGCGTGCTATAAGCGCTATATCGCTGTATTTCACTCTGTACTTGTGCCTATGCGTGAAAAAGAAGACAAAACCGTCGAGCTGTGTGACCACCTCGGAAGGGGGCATTTCGCCTTGATAGAAAATATCGCAGTTGCCCGCGACCGATATAATGCGTTTGTCTTTCAGCAGTGCGGCCGCGGCTGCAAACTCGCGCACGCCGTCGCCAAGATGGACAAACACGTCGGCGTCATCGTGCATTTTCATAACCTTTCGCAGTCGGCTCATGTCGCCGTGCGAATCCGATAAAATAACTGCTTTCATCTTCGAGTTTTTATCCTGTTTGCGGCTAAAATCTTGACTTTCGCTGGCACATCCCCGATTGTAACATATACTGTTACAAAACACAAGCGAGAGCGAGGTATTTGCATGAATATAGATTTGGAGATGCTTGCCAAACTCAGACAGCTCGACGAGCGACAGCTTGCCGAGGCGATTTTGACGCTGGCGGAAGCCGCCGGTGCCGACGAGAAGCAAAAAAAGCGCCTGCTCGAGAATGTTGGGTACATAAGACGCCGCATTCAAACAGCGACCGACAAAGAGCTTCTGCGCACAGCGGAAAAACTGACTGGCGGAAGTGAATTCGATCAGGGCAAGGTCGACGAGCTGCTGAAGAAGTTTAGGGGGCTGTGATAGATGAGCGATAACCGTTCCGATTTATCCAGCATGTTGGGCAAAGTGATAAGCAATCCCGAGGCAATGCAGACAATTATGAAAATCGCCGGTGAATTAAAGGACGCAAAAACCGAAACTGCCGAAGCAGAAGAAGACAATCCCCAGCCCGCAGCAGACGGTTCGACCGAACAGACAGCCGTTGCAAATCCGCATCATCACCATCACGAAGGCAAGAAACGCGACGAGGAGGAGGAAAATCGCATCCGCCTGCTTGTCGCTTTGAAGCCATACTTAAACGATGACCGGCGCGAAAAAGCGGACATTATGATTCGTCTGCTGAAACTGCTGCGGTTTACCGATCTCAACGAGCTTACCAAGCTGCTCGGCGATCTCTCTAAATGAATAGGGGGTGGCCGAACTTGTATCCACGCTCTTCGTCACGGCGTCCGATGATACCGCCGCCCGATTATAGCGGAGTTCTGTTCGACGGGACCACAGATGCCTCCGACCAGCAGGAAAAGCCAAGCGGCGAGCTGCCCGCACCCGCAGATGAGGCCGCCGGAGGGAAAACATCCGCCGAAAACAATGCCGAGCAGCCGGAAAAAACGGCTCAGCGGCGCAAGCAGGAGCCGGACCAAAACGTCACTCTCCCGCTACCTGCTCCCGAAGTTAACGGAATTGACGACTGTCTGCCCCGCTATCCGCTGCCTCGCAGGCCTTTCAGCCAGTATTACAATCGGAGGCGCAAAAAATATACGCTTATTGACGACACTCCGAGCATCGACAAACCTGCTCAAACCGTGATCAGAAATCCGCTTATGGGGCTGCTCGCAAACGCCGGGTTCGACGACCTGCTGCTTGCCGCGCTTATTTTTATGATGCTTGAGAGCGGTTCCGATCCAATCACAGTCCTGCTTCTCGGGCTTTTACTTATTTAACCGCGGCGATGAACGGGGTTTTCATCGCGCGCATCAGCCAAACAAAACAAGCCGCAGCACGCAGATTATGCACAACGCGGCTTGTTTTGCTTTATCTCCGAATTTGTAGACAAGAACAAAAACCGACCCGCACGATACTTTGTTTGCAGGCATCGCGCGGTTTTTTCTGTGACTAATTTTCCACGTCTATGAGGCGGGACAGCCTGATTTCCACTCGCCTGTTCATGGCTTTTTCTTCTTCGGTTTCGCCTTTTGTATACGGCTCCGTACTCGAGAATGCGGAAAGTACCATTTTGTTTTTCGGCATTCCGCACTCGGCGACAAAATATCTCATAACCGTAAGTGAGCGCTGAGAAGAAAGCTCCCACGAGTTGAAATTTGTGCTTATTTCGTCAATCTCGACCCAGGCGGTGTGCCCGCATATCTCTATTTTATATATTTCGTTATAAGCTTCTTTTATTATATCGGCAACAAGCGATAAAATCTCGTAGCTGCCTTCTTTCAGCTCGGCAAGGTCGGGATAAAACAGGACACCTTCTCTCATCCTGAGATATACATAGTTGTCCACCCGCTCGACGTCCAGCTGGTCGCCATAGCCCTTTTTTCTAACAATCGCAGCAATCTTGTTGACGAACTCGTCGAGGTCGTACATTATTCCTGTCCCGGTTTCTTCCTCTGTGTCGGGCTCCGGCTCTGTTATTGCTTCGGTTTCGGTCACAGGCTCGGTTTCCGCTTCGATTTGAAGGATCATTTCCTCTACATCTGCCAAATCGCTATGTTCAGGGTCGATCAGCACTATGCCCGACTCTTTGTTTCCGCCGAGCAGGTCGCTCATCACGTTGGTAAGATTTTTAAATTTCTGCAGGTCTATGGTGCTTATCATATAGAGCATTATAAACATGACCAGCAGGTTGTTCATCAAATCGGCGTATGTAGTCAGCCATGTGCCGGGGGAGACTTTATTGTAGTCCGGTACTTTGCGTTTCATCACTTATCTCCGTATTTTACCGCAAATTGCACACATCTTAAAATCAACCCGAATTGCTGTTGCTGTTTCGATTTCTGTCGGTCCCCACCATGCGAAGCACTTCTGCCCTTCTTCTCTTTGTTCCCAAGGCGTATGCCTCAAGCTGTTCGTGCAGCATCTTTGGGTTGGCGCCGTTTCTTATCGCGCAGACGGCGTCGATAATCATTTCCTTTTCAAGCCTGAAATTCGCAAGTCTGGTCTTCAGCTTTTGAGCAATAGGCGAAAAAAGCCCGTTTGCCAAAAGACTACCGTAAAGGGTCGTAATAAACGCGACGCCTATTGCTTTAGTAAGCTGGTTCGGGTCATCCATGCCGGCAGAAAGCATTTGAATAAGCCCGACAATGGTGCCTATCATACCGAACCCAGGCGCATACTGAGCGGCAACCTCAAACATCGCGATGTCGGACAGCCGCCTTTGCTCGTAGATATAAATATCGTTGTTAAGTATTTCCTGTATTTTTTCGGCGTCTGTGCCGTCGACGGCCAAGAGAATGCCCTTTTTTATAAATGGGTCAATACCGCCCTTCTGCCCGTCCGCATCGGTTATCGGCCGCTCAAGGCTGAGCATTCCGCTTTGCTTTGCGGTTCTCGCAAGCGAAATCAAAAAGTCTATTTTTTCGTTAATTTGTGATTTCGGCCTTTTAAAAGCCTCAATGGTAAGCTTCGGAAAGTTTTTTAAATTATCAAAACCAAAAGATAGCATCACCGCGCCAAGGGTTCCGCCACAGGTTATAATAGCAGCGCTCAGCATTATAAGGCCCGAAACGCTGCCCCCGTCCATTGCATACCCGTATATAACGAACCCGAAACTCGCGATAACACCGATTAAACTTGCTATATCCATTTATATACCTCAAAAATTCAGTAAAGCAGGCGTAATAAGTGATAATTGAAATCGTCACCGGTCACTTTTAAAGTCGA
The DNA here is from genome assembly GCA_002385415.1 of Clostridiales bacterium UBA3953. GTDB lineage: Bacteria > Bacillota > Clostridia > Oscillospirales > CAG-272 > DTU078. The sequence continues at coordinate 10,996 of DGDL01000055.1, read as the reverse complement.
CAAGCGTGCCTTTTAAAGGCCCAATTTGTGTGCTGTAACCGGCGTTTACCAGCCTGCGGTTTTTTGCGGTCGAAATGTATCGCTCCGCATCCGCCTTTTTGGCGGATGCGTGAAAGACAAGTTTTTCGCAAAGTGTCTTGCAGTTTCTAAGCAGTCTGCCATATAGGTCAATATTTTCCGCTGTCTTCTTGAGTGCCGCAGCAAGGCGTTTGTTGCTCCCACAGCGGGACAAATATGCAAGCGCTTTTCCGCGGATGCCGGAAAGCTCGCTCTCGTGCACCGGCAGGCTGCATCCCGGCTCCGACAGCTTTGCAAAAACGGCATTTTGATTTTCAAGCTCCAGGGCAAGCGCTTCATAGTCTTGTTCTTCCATCAAGTGGAGCGCTTTTGAATACGAGTCGCTTATTCGTTTGAGCAGTCTGTTTTTTCGCTCAAGCTCGTCGCACAGCGCTTGCAGTTTATCTATATCCAATATGTTCATTTGCCGCCGCTTGCCAAGCTGCCGGCGGCACTACCCGTGCGGGCAAGATATTCGGCCTGTTTCCATGTATCTTTGAGCTCCGCCGCGATTTTCAGAATCTGCCTTAATATCTCGGCGTCTTTTTTGATATTTGCCTGTGTAAGCTGATCTATCATGAAGTTATACAGCGAGAAAAGGTTTTTTGAAATTGGATAGCTCATGTCAAGATTGTCAATGAGAAAATAATATATATCCTCGGTCTTGACAATCAAGTCGTGCGCGCCGGATATATCCTTTTTCTCTATGCAGTCAATCGCGAGGTTGATATTTATACAGGCTTTCTCAAGCAAAAGTATAAGCTGCTCACCGGCTGTTAGCGATGTTATGGATTGCTGCACATACTTTTTATATGGAGAAGTCATTTTGTTACCTCAGTTTTGCATCATTGCCTGTTGCCGCTATCCAGAAAGCTCGCAAGCCAACTGCTCTGCGCATACAGATTTGAAAGCGCTTTTTCCATGGCCGCAAACTGTCTCCAGTAGCGTTCTTCTTCGTCCGCGAGCTTGTCATTCATCTTCGCGATTTTATTTTTGAGGTCATTTATGCGCTTGCTGTACTCCGTGTCGCCTGTAAATGCGTCGTCCGGACTGCCGACAAGCGTTATAAGCGCACCTTTCTTCCCGACTTTGTTGAGATTTGTTTTCAAGATGTCGGAAAGGCGGTCGAGCACACCCGACTGGCTAAAACGCTTTATTTGCTGCTCCTGCGGAGCATACAGCGAATATGAAACGGGGCTTTTCTGGGTAAAGAGGCTTATTACTTTATCGGGATTGGTCGTCAGCGCATCTCTGAGCTTCTTTTCGTCAATCGTCAGCTTGCCCCTATCCGCATATTTGGTTGTCGATATGCCGACCTCAGCCAGCATGCCGACCGGGTCGCTGTCCGCGGAAAGGCCTGATACAGGTGTGTAGAATATGCTTTTGAGCTGATTTGCGATATTTGTCAAGTATATGTCGTTGCGCAAAATGCCGGTCTTGGCTTTTTCGGTCCAAAGCTCTATATCTTTTTCGTTCATCGCGCTCTTCTGTTCTTCGGTCAGAGGCAGATAGCTGCGGTCGTATTCCTCCGTTAGCTTGGTCGTTATCTGCGAAAGAAGATTATTGTAGTCTGCGATAAACGACTTTATCTGCTCGACAAGCGCATCGACGTCACGGCTGAGCGAAACGCTGATTTTCTCCTCGGTGTTGCCCTCTGCCATGCCGTTTAGCGTTATACTAACGCCGTCAAAGTTGATTGTATTCGTGCTGCGCGTGACAGTGATAAAATCGGTGGGATTTGTCGAGCCGCTTACGCTGAGCTTCACCACTGCGTCGGTGCCCATGGTCTTTTCGCCCTCACCGAACAGCACAGCAAGCAAATTGCCGGTCTTGTCCTCCATAGTTATATCCGATGACGCACCCGACTCGGTTGCTTCTATCGTGAACTTGTCGGTCAGCTGCGAATAGTTAACTTTAACACCGGCGCCGCCGCTATTGATTTTTGTTATGATGCTAACAAGTGTCTCGTTTTTGGAGAATATGAATGTTTTGCCGTTTATCTCACACTCAAAAGTTTCGACGTCTTGGAGCTCTTTTGCAAGACCGGCGGAGTCGAGCGACACGTTCATGTCCACTCGATTTGATGCAAAGCTGTCATAGTAAAGCACTTCGGAAGGGTCGGCACCTTCATCATTTGGATTTTTGAGAATCAGTGTGCTGCTCTCTGCCGAAAGCTTCAGCTCGTCACCCTCAAGCGAGATATTCACGCGCCCGCTTCCAAAAGCCCTGTCACAAAGCGCCTGAAGCTCGTCCAAGATGTCGGCGGCGCTCTCGTATGTCCTGCCTTCCGAGAATGTGAGCGTTCGCTCGGTGCCGTCAAGATTTATAACAATGCTTTTGCCGCCAAGCTCGCCGAGATTCTCAGTATCAAGTATCTTAATTTTGGGGTCGGCGCTCACCCTCGTACTGCTTACTACCGTTGTGTTCGTCGCGAGGCTTACAATGTCGTGTATGTATATGTTTTGATATGGCGAAGAGGACGATGCCGTTACCGTAACCAAAGATGAGCTGGACGTCGCTTTCATGCTTTTCAGCGCAGTTTCAAGCGACGAAGTCGCGCCGCCAAAATATTTGTTTTGGAAATTATATAAAGACGTCGCTATTTCCTTATAAAATTCCTGTTTCCACTCGAGAATCTGCTTTTTCTGCTCTACTTCGCTTATTTTGAGCTTGCTGGCTTTCATCAGATCGGCAACAATCGCCTCCGTATCAAGACCGGAAGCAAGTCCGGATATGCGGGACGTCATTACCGAATTAATTGAGCTTGACATTTTATGCTTGCCATCCTTTACATGCCAAATAAATGCCTGCTAATAAATATATCGCTTAAACAGCTGAAAAGTTTAAATTCGCACGTTATATTCTTCTACTATATTTTTACGGCGGCCATGATAGCGTCGGCGATTTCGTAAATTGGGTATTGTTTTTCAACCGCGCCGATTTCAAACGCGACTTTGGGCATACCGTATACAACAGATGTTTTTTCGTCCTGACCGATTGTTGTTGCTCCTTGATTTTTCATCTCAAGCAGCCCTTCTGCGCCGTCGCGTCCCATGCCGGTTAAAATCACACCGACTGCATTTGCCCCGTATACTTTAGCCACAGACGAAAACAGCACGTCAACCGAGGGACAGTGACCGTTTACCCTCTCGTCTCCAAAAACCTCGGTAACATATCTGCTTCCGATTTTTCGCACCCTCATGTGTTTGTCGCCCGGCGCGATTAGCACTTTGCCGGGCAATATAAGTTCGCCGGTTTTGGCCTCCACCACATTCAGCGCGGTTTCACGATCCATCCTCTCGGCAAACATTCTCGAAAACACCGGCGGAATATGCTGCACCACCAAAATTCCGGGAATTGTCGGAGGCAGGCTTTTCAAAATCTCATTCAGCGCCTCGATACCGCCGGCCGACGAACCGATGGCGATAACTTTTTTGTGGTCAAACTGTCTTTCAGCAGTTTTGCCGACGGCTGCGAATGCGTTTGCGGGATGCAGCCTGCCTCCTCTCACTTTGGCGCCGGCGGCAGCTATGATTTTTGATACAAGCTCCCGGGCAAAATTGTGTATTCCGTCGGGGCTGCGGTCGCTTGGCTTGGGCACAAAATCGACCGCGCCTGCCCTCATCGCATCGAAAACCACCCCCGACACCGAGCTTATTATTATAACCGGCATCGGATATTGGGGTATTAGCCTTTTGACGAACTCGATACCGTTCATCTTAGGCATTTCTATATCGCAGGTCATCACGTCCGGCCTATACTTTATAATCATATCCCGCGCTTCATACGGGTCGGCGGCTTTCGCGACAACCTCTATGCGCGGATCCTCGGCCAGATAGCGCGCAAGGATCTCGCGGAACAAAACGGAGTCGTCTACAATCAGAACCTTGATTTTCTTCTTCATAGTTTACAGCTTGTGTTGTGCCGCGCTTATAATGACAGGCTATATTTTTCTGTATACCGCGGGCATTACATATCGGAAACGCGATTGTTCTTTTGCTATAAATTCTGAGTGCCCGATAAACAGATAGCCTCCCTGCTCCAGTATGTCATATAGTCTGTTTACAAGCCATGCTTTGGTTTCATTGTCAAAGTAAATCATGACATTTCTGCAGAAAATGACATGAAATTTCTTTTTGAACGGATAATTGCGTTCTATTAGGTTGAATTTTCTGTAAATTACATTGCTTTTAATTTGGTCAACTACTCTATAACTGTCTTGATTTATCCTTGTAAAATATTTGCTTCTCCATTCCGGCGGGAGCACCGACAGCCGGTCGGCAGAATATATTCCGGTCACCGCTTCTCTTAAAACCTGTTCCGAAATATCGGTAGCGAGCACTTTTGTATCCCAATGCAATATATCTCTCCCGAAGTACTCGTTTAGAATAATCGCAAGAGTATACGCTTCTTCGCCGGAAGAACAGGCAGCGCACCAAATGCGCAGGTCGCGGTCGGTCACCGTTTTCTCGAGATAGGGCAATACTTCATCGCGGAAAAAGTAAAAATGCTCTTTTTCGCGCATGAAATATGTATGGTTGGTGGTGATTTTATTCACCAGCATGGCTGTCAGCTCACCGCTTTTGTCGCCAAGAAGTTTATCAATAAATTCGGTATAACTTTTAAAGCCGCTTTGGATCAGCGCGTTTGCAAGCCTTGCGTTCAGCAGCTCTTTTTTTTCTCTGGATAGAGATATGCCGTAATTTCTCTTTATGTACTCCGCAAGTCTTATAAACTCACTGTCCGTTAGCTCGGATATACCGGCATTGGTTTTTACGAGATCAATACTTGCCGAACTCATTGTCGCTTAGCAAAATTTTTATATTTTCACCGTTTGACTCGAAATTCGAGCTTTCTTCATTATCCTCAGTGTCCCGTTTTTCCGATGCGACCACTGACAGATTAGACTTTAAGGCAGTTTCGCTTATCGTGAACCTGCCAAGCAGCTCGTCAAGGAATGTAGCCTGTCTCGAAAGCTGCTCGCTTGCCGAGGCGTTTTCTTCTGCGGTAGCGGTATTTTCATGCACCACATGAGAGACCTGAGAAATGCCCTCGTTTATTTGCGCTATCGCAATCGACTGTTCGTTTGAAGCTTTTGCAATACTGTCAACAAGCTCGGAGACTTTTGTTGTTTCGCTTACAATGTTGTGAAGCTCTTCGGCAGTTTCGCCTGCTATTTTCGAGCCGTCATTTATTTTGGACATGGAGTTTTCGATAAGTTCCGCTGTCTCTTTTGCCGCATCAGACGCCCGAGCCGCCAGCTTTCTTACCTCATCCGCAACAACGGCAAATCCTCTTCCGTGCTGGCCTGCTCTCGCCGCTTCGACAGAGGCGTTTAGTGCAAGCAGGTTGGTCTGGAATGCAATTTCCTCTATTACCTTGATGATTTTTGATATGCTGCTTGAGGCTTGATTTATCTCCTCCATCGCGGCAAGCATTTTCGTCATCTTGCCGTTACCGTCGGACGCCGATTTTTGAGTTTTAGCCGCAAGTTTGCTTGCCTCCTCAGCATTTTCGGCGTTGATTTTAGTTTGGCGTGAAATTTCATCTATCGCGGCTGTAAGCTCTTCTATCGAGCTTGCCTGTTCCGATGCGCTGTGTGAAAGCTCAACGCTGGACGCCGAGATTTGCCGCGCACCGGCCGCAACTTGCTCTGATGCATTGCTGATATTCGCAAGCAGCTCGTTTGTATTGGCAAGCAGAGTTTTTGTCGCCTGTGCAAGCTCGCCAAACTCGTTTTTCATCTTGAGGAAATCGTCGCTTATCATGACCGAAAAATCGCCGTCCGCAATTCGTTTTGCCGCAAAAAGCATGGCTACAACAGGCTTTCTGTATATCTCCGCCATGAAGTTTGCCATAAGCAGACCTGCCGCGACAGCCAGCAATGTGATAATCACCATTACAATGTGAAGTTTGATAAGGTCTTTGTATAAATAGCTGTTGGAGATTGTGACTCCGATTGACCAGTCAGTATTTTTGACGGGCGCAAATCCCATTGACTTTTTCTCGCCTGCGTATTCATACGAGCCGCTGCCGGTCGCGCGCTTTATCATTTGTTTATGCAGCGCCGCCAAGCTTTCAAGAGATTTGTCGCTTTCGGCCGATACTATTATGTTGTCGTAATTTAGGACGAGTTCCGGATTAATATGCGCGATTACCGTACCCTCGCCGTTTATTATAAAGGAATAGCCGCTGTCTCCGTAAGTTACCTTGCTTATCGTATCCGAAAAATTAAATGCACTGATAGCGGCAGAAACGGTGCCGACAAGTTCGTTTGAGTAATTATATATTGGCACCGCAAACACAATAACCATTTCACTGTCGCCTGACAGATACATGGGGTCGGACACATATTCTTTTCCGGCAATAGCCGATTTAAAAAACTCATAACTGCCGATGTCAATGCTTTCTCTGTGCAGCGAAAATCCTCTGCCGCTTTTGTCGGAGACGATTATATCATGATAGCCCTTTTCTTTGACTGTCTCGTCGATTTTACTTAATATCATGTCACGATGGCGGTCGATGTCGTGAAACTCCGGGCAGCGTGAAAGCGCGTCTATATAACCGATGTTTGATTCTATCTGTCTGGCAACGGTATCGGCTGCGCCTTTGGCTACCTCGACAAGCGACAGTTCAAGATTGCTTGTAAGCGCACGAGTCAGCATTAATCCCGACACAATCGTGTAGCTTATGCATGCAAGGATAAAAGTTATACCGAAAGCAGCGAGCAGCTCGCGTTTGATTGATTTTACTTTATGTGACTTATTCATTGCAATCTCCTGTATCGAGTCCTTACATTGCAAACATACCAATTATGAAGTTAGTCCTCGGCAATTATCAGCATGCTCTGATAATCAAGAAGCAGATATATTTTATCCTCTACCATACCGATTCCACTTATATACTTATTGCTTGTCTTGTTTATTTCGGGAGGGGGTACTATATTTCCACCCGGTATGGTCGCCACCTCTGAAACACTGTCAACTATCAGACCGACATCCATGCCGTCTATCTGCGCAATAATTATGCATGTCCGGTCTGTATATTCGCGCTCGGGCAGCTTGAAACGCAGCCGAACGTCCATTACAGGGATTATACTGCCTCTCAGGTTAATAATACCTTTAAGATAATCAGGAAGTCCGGGGACTTTTGTAATTTGCGTTATATTTATTATTTCGGTAACGTAGCCGATTTCGATTCCGTAGCTTTCTCCCTCGACATTGAATATCAGATATTTGTCCGCAAGGGTATCCTCTTCCGGTTCGAGCATATTACCTGCAAGCTCCGCCATAACAGAACATCACCTCCTGATTATCTAATATCGGAGTTAACAAGCCAGTTCATATCAAGTATAAGGCTGATACTACCGTCGCCAAGCAATGTGCACCCTACTATGCCTTCCGCAAGCCTCGACCTTTTGATAAGCTCCGGCATAGACTTTACGACGACCTGCTGCTGTCCTATGAGACTGTCGACAAATAAGCAGCGGCGCTTTTCGTCCTGTTCGACCACCACAAGAATGCCGTCCGAAAGGTTTGTAACACCGGTTTCGATGTCCCAAATCTCGTGTAGCCTTACTATTGCATAGCAGTCGCCGCGCACCATTATCATCTCATAGCCGTCTGTGTTCTTTATGACATTTTTCATGTCGGGCTTAAAAAACTCTTTGATAGCCGAAACCGGTACTGTAAACCTCCTGTCGCCGACGGCAATATTCATTCCATCAATAATCACCACCGTGAGCGGAATCTTCATTGTAACCGATGTTCCCCGACCCGGCGTGCTGTCTACAGACACGTTTCCGCCGATTTCGCCAATGTTCTGCATGACGACATCCATGCCGACACCACGCCCGCTGAACTCGGTTACGGTCTCACTTGTGGAAAAGCCGGGAAGGAAAATGAGATTGTAAATCTCCCTGTCGGTCATGCTTTCCGTCGAATCGTTAATCAGATTGTTTCTTTTAGCCTTTTCGAGTATTTTTTCTTTATTTAGCCCGCGTCCGTCGTCGCTGACAGTTATGTAAACATAACTTCCGGCGCTGTATGCCTCAACGGTAACGGTTCCGATTTCGGGTTTGCCGGCAGCGATGCGCTCATCCCGGCTTTCTATGCCATGGTCAATGCAGTTCCGCACAAGATGTAAAATCGGATCCGAAATGTGTTCGATAACATTTTTGTCGACCTCGGTCTCCTCGCCGGCGAAATTCAGCTTGACTTCCTTGCCGAGTTTCTTTGTCATGTCTCTTACGATACGATTGATTTTTTGAAATGTGGCTACAAGAGTCATGAGCCGCATAGACATGACAAGCTCCTGCATTTCGCTTATGATTTTATGCATTTGCACAGCCTCTCGGTGAAACGAGTTATGCTCGCTCCCATTTTGGCCGGGTTTTTCGACCACCATCGACTCGGCGATAACAAGTTCGCCGACAAGATTCATCAGCTTGTCAAGCTTTGAGACATGGACGCTTATCAGGCTCTGCATGGGCTGATACGGGTCGGTTTTGCGAGCGCTCTGCTTGCTTGCTTTGCCGCGAGTTTGGGCTTCTGCCTTGCCGCCGGACTTGACTTCTGTTTTAGCCGCGCCCGATTTATCGGAAGCTTCCACCTCGAGCTTTTCCTCGGGGGGAAGCGTTATTTCGAGGGGCTTAGGCTCCGTCCTGACGCCGCTGTCCGAGGTATCCTCGGCATCGCCCTGTGAAAGGATGACGTCACGGACAAGCGGTATGTCCGAAAAATGGCTTTTCAGCTCATCAAAAGCTCTGTCCGATTCAAAATAAACGGTAAATCCGTTTTCCCTGATTTCGTCTGCGCTGTCGTCGCTCTCTTCGATGTCCGCGGGATCATAAGAGGTAACCGTTGCAAACTCGGCAAGCTCAAGCAAAACGGCATAGGCCCGTATGTTCTCCATACCGCAATCTTCTTCAAAATAGAGCGTCGCTTTATAGAGGTTGTCCGATACTTTTGCCGTGTCGCTTTGTTTGTCGTTTTCGCCTTCTGCCCTGATTTCGGTAAGATACTTTTCAATGGCTCTGCCGAGCACCTCGGCTCTTTCGGTGTCAGCATCTTTGTCTTGCCTGATGCTGTTTATCTCCGAGTTAATAAAATCAATAAACGACAGAACAAAATCGGATACTACAGTTATGTCATATTCGGCCAAAGGGTTTTCGCGAATAAAGAAAAACAAGTCTTCGGTCTTATGCGCGAGCGTTGATATGTGCTCATAAGACATCATTGCTGACGACCCTTTGATAGTATGCATTATTCTGAATATCTCGTTTATGGCCGAATCAGAAAATCTGTCGTCGCTTCCTGCCTCAAGTATAATTTTTTCAAGCAGTTGAATATATTGAACCGTCTCGAAAACAAACAGTTCGAGCAGTGAATCGTCTCTTCTATCGCTTGCCATCTGTCAATTCTTATGTTCAGCAGTTATTTTTCTGATGCCACTTTGAGTAGTGTTTTGACGATGTGCTCTTCTTTGTATGGTTTAACTATAAAATTTTTTGCACCGCTCAAGACTGCCTCTTTAACCATTCTCTCCTGGCCCATGGCGGAGATCATTACGACTTTCGCCTTTGGGTCTATCTCCATGATTTTTTTCAGCGCCTCTATCCCTGACATATCGGGCATTGTTATGTCCATGGTCACAATGTCGGGCTTATGCTCTATGTATTTTTCGACGGCTTCTTTACCGTTTTTTGCGTCAGCAATCACTTTAAAATTGTGTTTTTCGAGCACGTTTTTAATTGCCAATCTCATAAATGCGGCATCATCAACAACGAGTACAGTATACAAAGCGTCACTCTCCCAATCTACTGTCTATTGGAGCTCCTCATAAACCCTCTGTAAAGTTTAAATCCGAAGACTCGGGCAGAGCCTATATAAAAACACATGCAGCCGTCACAAAATTCCCGCTGCTTTTATGCCTTCTCAGCCGAGCCGCTCGACGACCCGGTATGTTCCCAAAAGGTAATAAAGCCGGCCGAAAGGCCGGTCCGAAAAAGCGTACCGTGAGCTTTACCCTCCATGATTATTTTTTAAGTTTATAGGAGTATAAACCCAAGCAATGGCCGGCAGACAAAGCGTATCCCGATTTATAGTGAGCTGCCGCTGACGCACCAGCCCTCCAGCTGCAGCCCGGCAGGCTGTTTGGTTTCATCCCTCGGGGGTAAGCGGACCGTATTTCCTTGAGCATAAGTAGGTTATTATGTTATATCTCGCTGTACCGAGCTTTCAGTTCCAATTTGCCATGTCGCAAAATCAGATGGCCCGGCAGGCACGCTCAATATAAAAGGAAACATCGCGGGAGCGGTGTTTTGGGGTATATTATCCGCTCCCGCGAAGTTAAACTTCCGCTTTTGCGGTGGTGCGATTACTGGAGCAGCTGGAGTATGCCCTGCGGCTGGGCGTTGGCCTGCGCGAGCATAGCCTGTGCAGCCTGCAGCAGGATGTTGTTCTTGGTGTACTCCATCATTTCTTCCGCCATGTCGACGTCGCGGATGCGGGACTCTGCAGCCTGCAGGTTCTCCCTCGTCGTCGCCATGTTGTTCGTCGCATGCTCAAGCTGGTTCTGAAGAGCACCGTAAGCGGCGCGGGTGGTGTTGACTTCGGTGATAGCTTCCTCGACAAGTGTTGTAGTTACTGCCGTAGGATTGTTCTGCGCATCCATTGTTGCCAGTGTAAGGGCATTCATCTTTTCTGTAGAAGCGGCTTTAATATTTATAGACTGACCGCCATCTTCACCGTAATAAATTATCGCCGCATCCTCATCAGGATTTGATACTTCTAATGCTCCACCTGCTGTCGGAGCTGCTGTTATAGTTATAGGAGCAAAGCTAGTGATTTCGTCTCCTGTAAAGCCGCCACTGTCACCATCGTACTCTTGTACATTGCCACTACCGTTGAAGCCATATACCTGTCTCTTATACACATCT
>DGDL01000064.1:22649-23056 GCA_002385415.1 Clostridiales bacterium UBA3953 | reverse complement strand
CGCAAAATTTGCGCGGTACCACCCTGTTTCGCGGCAAAACTGCCGCGCGCTCTGCCGCAGCGCAACGCACTCGAAACCGGCGCATTTTCGCGACCGAGCGCTATGCCAAGCACATTCGCCGGTGCAATTTATGCGTCTTTACTGCGCGCCGGTATAACGTCCGGCAGACGCCGCAAACTACTCACGATTTAAAGCCAAACACAACCCGTCACTGTGGCTGCGGACCGTTCAATTTAAAGCGTTTTCATCTGCGGAGGCTCGGGGGCGACTTCGGCGGACTTCGAATACGGCGCTTTCAGCATGCCGCTGCATGTTGCGGCTGCACCGCTCTCTGTGAAACGAAGGGATCGCGTACTACTCCCCGTCATCGCCGACAGAATATTCGTTTTATAATATCAGTATATCAC
>DGDL01000064.1:0-22595 GCA_002385415.1 Clostridiales bacterium UBA3953 | reverse complement strand
CGTTTTATAATATCAGTATATCACTTTCGATGGCTGCTGTCAATATCTTTTCCCGCCTGCAGGCAGCTTTATTCGAAATTGAAATTTCAGGCTTTGCATGGCCTGCTGAACATGCGGTATTGTTCACCGGAGACCGTAAAGCCGGCCTGGGCGGGTTCCGATATTGCGCCAAACAGCCTCAAGCCGATATATAAAAGTCCTGCTATTTTTGACGGCGGTGCCGCTCGCCGAGTATTTTTTCAAGTCTGAGCAGCTCGCGCAGCTTTTTGAGCTTATCGTTGTGGCGTGTCGAGCGGAATTTCGGGAAGGACGCAATAGTGCGTCTTATCTGCGTGTTGATTTTAAAAAACACCTCGGGGTATGCGGCTCCGGCAGACTCGTATTTGGCTTTGAGCGTCTGCAGCGCGAGGTCGATTTTCCCGGCCGCGGTGCGCAGCAGCTCGTCAAACTCCGACATCTTTGTAACGGTGTAGACCGTGTCGGAAACTAAAACGGCAAACATCACAATCGAGGTTATGTACCTTATGTCTGCGGGGATGCGCTCTATCAGCGCAGACAGCCGTGGATGGATAATTTTAAGCTGGACAACCGACATCAGCCCGAACACGACGGCGCCGAGCAAAAATACCCGACCGCCAATGTTGAATTTCATATCCGAGTAGTCCCACCAGCGGGCGTGGAACATCTTTTCCATCAGCCATGAGGTCAGATATTCCAATGCGGTGCTTATTATGGCAGCCAAAATAAAAATTAATATGGGGTTTTGCAGCCGGCCGATTAAAAGCACATTTAAAACCGCGCCGCTGCCATATATTGGACAATATGGGCCGTTGAGAAACCCCCGGTTGACAAACCGCCTTTGCTGCACCGAGCAAATTATCGTTTCATAAGCCCAGCCCGCAATGCTGTATATAACGAAATACAGAAAATATATTTCAATATAATCCATTGTGATTTTGCTTGAGCTTGAATTTCGTCGGAATTTTAACTGCAAGCGTTTCGCGCGCCGCGCAAAGTTTATCGGCGACCGTCACAAGCATGCTCTCCGCATAGCGCGGAGGAACAGGGGTAAGCGGGAACATATGTTTAATTATGATATCGCGTTCGATGTCGTTTAGTTTGAAATCGCGCTCGGCGTTTTCAAGTGCGGTTTTAGGATGTGTATATCCGTGAAATCTCGGGCACACGTCGGGATCGTGCCAATCGTAAAGAAAATAATCGTGTAGCAGCGCTCCGCGCACCATTGAGCGCATGTCAACCTCAAGTCCGAGCCGGAGCGCCAAACGCATACTGCAAAGCGCCACCGAGACCGAGTGCTGATAAGTGCTCACCGCCCCGTGCTGCACAAACCCGGCCTGAAGTTTCATGCCCTCCGAGTCGAGTATGTCGCGGGCATATTGGCAAAGCATTTGCATAAGCTGCTTATTTGTGTATATGGCTTTCATAAATCTCGGCAAAAGTAGCAAATCAGTTATTTTTGGCTGCCTGCAATAAGCTCCGAAGCGCGCGCCGCCAGCGCGTGTTTCGTGTTTTCAAGTTTGCCGTCCAGCACCTCCTCAAAAAGCAGCCCGAGCAGCCTGCCCAGCTTTTTGCCTGCAGGCACGCCGAGTGCAATGAGGTCGTCGCCGCCGATCTCGAGCATGGAAAGCGACACGCAGTCACCGGACGCTAAAATGTCGTCGGCAAGCGCCAGCGCCGCCGTATATTTTTCGGCCGCCTCCGCATCTCGTGCCGCTGCGGCCGAAGCGCGCCGCAACTTGAGCAGTCCCACCGCAAGCTCGGGCGAAAGTTTTGCAACAAGCCTGCGGATACCCGGTCTTGAAAGATCGGCCGGCTCGGGCTCGCGTATCAGCCGGAAAGCGCTATCCCGCGTGTGACGGTCGGTTTTCAGCCGACGAAGAATATCCGATGCCGCCAGTGCGCTCTCCTCGCGGCCGCGCCAGTCCACATGCTCGAGCAGTGCCGCAAGCCGCAGCCATATAGGCTCGCCGACCGCGGTCGCGACAGCAAGCGCTCGGCGAAGCATGTCGCCGCAAGCAGGGTCGGGGCGTGCTGCCATAGCCGGAAGCTCCGGTATCACCGGCGCGAGCACATCCCTGAATTTGTGCATATACTTTTCGGCATACGGGCCGCCCAGCGCACCGTAAAGTTCGACGCAGATGCGCTCGGCCGACACCGCCGAAAGCAGGTGCGCGCACTGCAGCATAGCGCGCGTGGTCTCGGGTTCCGGCTCGAAACCGTACACCGAAGCAAAACGCACGCCGCGCAGGATTCGCAGCGCGTCCTCGGTAAAACGCTGTACCGGCTCTCCCACTGCTCTCAATATTCCGCCGCGCAGGTCTTTCATCCCGCCGAAAGGGTCGACAAGCCCAGTCGTCGGCGAATATGCCATTGCGTTGACCGTGAAATCACGCCGCGCAAGGTCGTCTTCAATGCTGTCCGAATACTCGACGCTGACCGGATGCCTGTGATTTGCATACTCGCCGTCACAGCGAAATGTCGTGATCTCGGTCACCACACCGCCGGTCACCACACCGACGGTCCCATGTTTTATGCCGGCCGTAATCGTTTTATATCCGGCAAACAAAGCCAATACCTCGTTTGGCTTTGCATTTGTTGCTATATCATAATCTTTTGGCGTAAGCCCCAGCAGCGTGTCACGCACACAGCCGCCAACTATATAGGACTTGTAGCCGCTGTCCTCGAGCCTGCGCAGCACCGCTGCGGTATAATCGGGAATATACATTGAAATTTGCCTCGTACAGCGCCGGAAAAAGTGTTTTTTATGCGGGGGTATCCGCTTCGGCAGAGGTGTTACAGTCGCTGAAGCCGACGCTCCGCATTTCGCGCGGGCGGAGCTATTTCGCCTTTGCGCGCCGCCGGTTTATTATGAGCATGTATCGCTTTTCGATAAACCGGCACTTTATAATTATATCACCGCGCCGCTGCCTGTGCAAGTGAAAAATCAACCCGAAAGTTTGAAATTAAGCTGTATGCTGTCATGTCCGGTTTCGCCTAAAATCAGTGGCTGCCGGCTGCCGAAATCGGGTATGCCGTATGATTTTTTTACCTCTGCGGAGGGGTAAATCGCAAGCTCGGCGCGCGGAAACCGCACCGTATCTGCAAGGCTGTAGTATGACGGGCTGTGCGCACCGAATATGACGCATTTCGCCGCCTGCGCCCAGCTTTCAATCAGCTCCTCCCGCTCCCGGGGAACGTCGCCGTTGCCGCCGCCTATATAAAGCAGCTCGGCGCCCGACACATACAGCGCGACTACAGGATGGCTGGAGCGCTTTGTATACAGCCGCGCGGGAAGCAAAAGCGAAAGCGAGTGCAGCTCGACCTGCGTGTCAATGGCGGCGTTGTAATATACCGCCCGCGTGCCAAACTCGCCGGCTGCCTCCTCGAGGGCGAGTGCGATATGCCTCTCGGCCTCGGTCTGCGGCCTGGGCAGGATTAGGGCGTCCACAAAATAGCGCGATGCCATGCGCATATACTGCATCACATGCCGGCGGTGCAGATGAGTAAGCACATAGCCGTCGATTTTGGTGGCATAAAGCCTTGTTCTCGCCAGCCGCACCGCATTTTTCAGCGGCGTGTATGTCCCGTCACTGACGTCGCATATCAGCGCCGCGCCGCGAGTGCCAATCACAAGCATGTCGTTTTTTGTGCCGCTGTTATAGTATATGACTTTCGCCGCGCCGGCTTCAACGCCGCTCCAAATGCCGAGCGCTATGGCAAATGCCGCCGCAAATGCAACTGCCGCAGCCGCTATTGCTGCCCCGCCCGCAAACACAGGCTTTATCCGCGGCAAGATAAGCAGCGCCACAGCCGCCGCCGCAAATGCTATCCAGACAAACGGATAGCGCAGCGAAATCACCGCGGAAGATGCCGGCCGCGCAAGCGTCTGCGACAGCACCCGCACAAGTTCGCAGAGCACGCCCGCCGCAAACTCGAGCGGCAGCGAAAGCGGCGTGCCGTAAAAAAGCAGCACAAGCGGCAAAATATAAAGCAGTGCTGTCACCGGCAACGTAAAAACAAGCGTCGCGAGCGGAGCCAGCGGTGAAAATTCGCCGCATACAAGCCACGAGACGGGGAGCGTGAAAACCGTCGCGTAAAGCGAACTAATGAAGCTTTCGCGCAAAAAGGAAGGCATGCGCAACCGGGGATTTTTGCGAGTTGTGCGGCTGCTGCGCGCCGCCATAATGCCCAGCGTCGCGCACATGGACATAAGCAGTCCGATGTCGGCGGCGGCAGCGGGGCTCGCCGCAATGATTGCGGCGACTGCAACAAACAGCGAGGTCGGCCCGTCGGCACGCCTGCGCAGCAGAAATGCGGCATAATACAGCACAGCCATCGTCGAGGCGCGCGCCACCGCCGGCGACATGCCGGTCAGCGCGTATATCGCCACCGCGCCGCAGGCAAGCAGCGCAAACCGTATGTATTTGTTCAGCCCGCGCAGAAGCATTTCAAGCGCGCCGAGCAAAATCGAAAGGTGCTCGCCGCTTATCGCCAGCAGATGCAAAATGCCGAGCGTGCGGAAATCGCGCGAGATTGTGCCGGTCAGGCTGTCCCATCGGCCGAGCAGCAGGCACGATGCAAATTCTCCCGAACTTTTGCCAAGCGCCATAACAAGCCGCTGCGACAAAACGGTGTTAAGCCGCCTGAAAAAGCAGCGCAGCATCGCCCGCTCGCCACAAGCAGGCACTGCGCCTCCGGGGTCGGTCTCAGAGTGCAGCGTCAGCATTATCCCGCGCGAGGCCCCGTAGGCCGCCTCCGAAAGCGTGGAGTATTCAGGCAGCGAGAGGACTATATTATCAAGAGTGTAGATTTTACAGGTGTCAAGGTCGAGTATGTAGTCGGCGTCAAGCAGCGCATATACCTTGCTCGGGCCGACAGAACTGTCGTCTATCGCGCTTATTTCTACATAATACGACGCGTCGTATGAGCTTATGCGCTCGATGTCAAGCACTGTAAATGTAACGGTATGTATGCCGTCGCCGTATTTTTCGAGCAGGCGCGCCGGACGGCCGAAATGCAGCTGTGATACAAGCGCCGCGATGGCACACGCAAAAAGCAGCGCCGCAATCGAGGCATAGAGCCGTCTCCTTGGCGCCGCTTTATTTTCACTTTCACCGCAGGATGAGGCCTGTGGCGGCTGCGCCATGCGGGTATGACGGATTCGGAGTTTTTTCGGGTAACCGGCTCGAATTGCGAGCACCAAAGACACCGCTCCGGCCGCAAAAAACAGGGCCGCAGCCGCAAGTTTTAGAAAGCCTGCTATCGTTGGGTCCGCGTCGGCAGCCGCAAAATATCCGATAAAAGACACGGCCGCGAAACCTGCCGCCGCACAGCATGCCGGACGCAGCACAAGAAAATCTGTCAAGCTCATCCCATTGCGGAAAGTGGTTTTTATTTATATTTTTCGCCCTGCCGGATACGTCACTGCTCCGGCAAAAGCCTCGTCTTCGAGTGTTTTATAGTCGTATTTGCTTTCCTGCGCCAAAACTTTTTTAAGTTCGGGACGCGTTTTCGGGCGCCGGGGCATAAACACCGTACAGCAGTCTTCATAGGGCAGAACAGACGTCTCGAACGTCCCTATCTGACGCGCACGGGTCACTATTTCGTCCTTGTCCATTCCTATGCACGGACGGAATACGGGCATATTCACGACCTCGTCGGTCACGGTCAGCGCCTCCATCGTCTGTGAGGCCACCTGCCCGATAGCCTCGCCGGTCACAAGCGCCGACGCGCCGTATTTGCGGGCCACGCGCTCGGCAAGGCGCATCATCGAGCGGCGCAAAAGCAATGTGAAGTAATCCTCGTCACAGCATCTGCGCAGCTCCTCCTGGATTTTGGTCACCGAGATAACGTGCACTTTCATGGAGCGTGTGTACTCGCACAGTATGCTCGCAAGCTCGAGCACCTTGTCGCGCGCCTGCTCCGAAGTGTACGGATAGCTTTCAAAGTGTACGGCTTCTACCCGAACGCCCCGGCGCGCCATCATAAAGCCGGCGACCGGGCTGTCAATGCCGCCGGAAAGCAGCAGCATAGCCTTGCCGTTGGAGCCGTATGGCAGCCCGCCCGCTCCGGGCAGCGAGCCGGCGTGGATATAGGCATTCGACTCCCTGATTTCGGTGACCACGGTCACGTCGGGATTGTTTACGTCAACTTTAATACGGCCGCCCATCACCTGGCAAACGGCGTGGCCTACCGCCGCCGAAATTTGCGGTGAGGTAAGAGGAAACTTTTTGTCACTGCGTTTTGACTCTGCCTTAAACGTTTTTACGCCGGCAAGGAACCGCGGCACATACTCTTTCGCCAAAGTCAAAATCGCGTCTATGTCCTTTTCGGCGACAGCCGCGCGCGCCACCGCATTTATACCGAACACATGCTGCACCTCATAGACCGCGTCGTCGGTGGCGCGCCGGGCAGCCTCGTCTGTCGGTTCTATATAAACGGTGCTCTGCGCCCAGGTAACGGAAAATTCGCCGAGCGGCGCAAGCCGCTCTTTTATCTCGCGTACCAGTATAGCCTCAAATTGGGATCTGTTCATCCCCTTGAGCGCAATCTCACCGTATTTGGCAAGTATTACTTCCTTCATCAGACAGTATCCTTTTTATCAAACCTTTCGCATCTTTGCGGGTCTGCCGGGCGATTGTGTTGCCCGGCAAACCCGGCAAGCAGCCTTGCTTTATTGCCGGCCGCCCATTTAATATTTGTCGGTTTTTTCACCTTATTCGTCTTATATTTGAACCCGGGGGCGGCAGCCCGCGCCTGTATGCGTCGATTACATGTGAAACTTCGCTCCGGGACTCGGTCGTAAAATTGTAAAGCGACAGCGCTATGCCGGCGGCATCGAGAGCCTCCGCTTTGTCGGCCATATAAACCGGCACGCTGTTGTAGAGGATGTCGCGCGCGCCGTCGGGCAACACCGGAAACATCGCACCCGCTCTGTCTCGCAAGGCAGTCGTTCCGCCGCCCAGCCTACGAGCAAATGTCATCAGCGGCAGTCTACCATACACAAGCGCGCCTTTTACCCCGCAGCCGATGTCCCGCATCTGTGCCAGCATCAGCTCGGGCGAGAGTATCACGCCCTTCAAGTACTGCAGGTAAAACTCTGCGGCGGGGGTGTTTGTAATGTTCAGCCGCACTCCGCCGACAGCATAAAATCCCTCCGCAAGCTCAAGCTGGCCAATGTTTTCGACAAGCATATACTCTGCGCCGGCTGATTTTGCAGCTAAAAGAAGCTTTTTCAGCTTTGGCAGCTCGGTGTCAAACGCGACGGGCGGCAGCACAACGCCGTTTGCCACGCCGCGCTCAAATTTATCGGGCGGCAAAAATACAGCGTCAAAATAGCCTTCGCCCGCAATCTGCTCGGGCGTGCGGAAAACGCCGAGCTTCAGGCGCGCCTCGGGCGATTTTGCGCGCGGCGGCCTGTAGCTTGCGTCAAAATCGGGCTTTGTGCGGGAAATTACTATTGGCGCCCTCTGCACTGCAACCGGCCTGTCCACCGGCTCCGCCGCCAACCGCGACTGTTTTTTGTCGCGTTCGGAGCGCACGCCGAGCATGATGCGCAGCGTACCGCCCTCTCCCGTAAAATATGCGTCGGTGAATCCCCCGCGCGAAAAAATGCGGCGAAGTGCATCCGCTTCGGCCTCCGTCGCAGCGCGCCTTTCGTCAAGCAGCATGCGGTATATGCGCGTCACACCGCCTGTGTAGCTCGGACTTTTCATGCGGCCTTCGATTTTAAGGGACGACACTCCCATCTCAATCAGTTCCGGGATGTGCCCCGCAAGCGACAGGTCGCGCAGCGATATAGGATACTCCTTGCCGCGCCTTGCCTGTTTTGCCCGTACGCCCGCAACAGGCTCGTATGGCAGCCTGCACGGCTGGGCACACTCGCCGCGGTTGCCGCTGCGCCCGCCCATTACAGCGCTGAGCAGGCATTGACCCGAACAGGACACGCACAGGGCGCCGTGCACAAACATCTCGATTTCGACCGGCGACTTTTTGCATATCTCCTCAAGCAATTTTTTCGGCAGCTCGCGCGCGACGACCACGCGCGTCACGCCAAGCCCGGCAAGCCTCTGCAGTGCAGGCAGATTATGCACCGCCGCCTGTGTGCTGACATGCACAGGCAGTCCGGGCAGCCGCTTTTGCATCAGGGTTATCAGCCCCATATCGGCGCAAATAACCGCATCGACGCCCATCTCATAAAGCAGCCCCGCATAGGCAAGCGCCTCCGGCAGCTCGCGGTCGTACAGCACGGTGTTGAGCGTCACATAGACACGCACGCCGCGGGCATGGCAATATTCTATCGCTTTGCGCAGCTCTTCGTCGGTGAAGTTTTTGGCGTTTGCACGCGCGTTGAAACGCCTGCC
Organism: Clostridiales bacterium UBA3953; assembly: GCA_002385415.1. GTDB lineage: Bacteria > Bacillota > Clostridia > Oscillospirales > CAG-272 > DTU078. The sequence goes on along the minus strand of DGDL01000064.1, from coordinate 14,211 downwards.
TCCCATATAAACTGCGTCCGCGCCGGCAAGTACCGCGGCTCTCACCGCCTCCGGCGAACCGCACGGCGAGAGCAGCTCGGGCAACCCGCTATTCTTCGTCTTCACTTTGCTCCACCGGGAGTCCGAGTTTGCGGCGCAATTCCGCGTTTTCGCGGCGCAACTTTGCCGCTTCCTGTGCATAGCTCATTATCTGGCTCTGCAAATCGTCGACTCTCACGGCGGTTTTCATCTTGTCGTCGAGGTAATCCAAACAGGCGAGTATCGCCGCATCGAATTTGGTGCAGCGTTTGTTTGACACAACTATGTCGTTTATCTTACGGCTCACAATTTTCGCAAGCCCCATGACATACTCTTCGCTTTCATCCGAAAGCAAGTTTAGGATAGTGCCTGCCACCTCGACAGTATATCTTTGTTTCATAAATTTACTCCTTGCAGGGGAAATCAGTATTGAAAATGCTATATTTATGTTGTATAATATTATACAATATATGTTTTTAAAATTAAATGCCTTTTTTAAAATTTAAAAACTCCGGGCGTTACTATTAACAAAGCCTGCTTTATTCCTAACATATAAAAGCAAGGAAAAATATATCAAAGCGAGGAATGCGGCAAAAGCGTCGCACTGTCGCGCCAAAAGCCGCTGTATCGGAACATGGACATAGTAAAAAATGCTCGTCGCCTCGTCGTGAAGGTCGGTTCATCCACCCTGACTTATGAAAACGGGCACATGAACTTCAAGCGAATTGAGGCAATCGCGCGTGTACTGTCGGACTTTGTCAACAGCGGGCGCGACGTGGCGCTTGTCACCTCGGGCGCAATCGCGGTCGGAACAGCAAAGATGGGGCTTGACCATCGTCCCACAACTACGGAGGAGCGGCAAGCCATGGCCGCTATCGGCCAATGCGAGCTTATGCGCATATACGAGGGATTTTTCCAAAACTATGGACATCCCGTCGGTCAGGTGCTGCTCACCCGCGGAACAATCGAAAACGAAATATCGCGCAGAAACGCCGTAAACACCCTAAACACGCTGTTTAAGTTCGGCTGTGTGCCTATTGTCAACGAAAACGACACTGTCGCATGCGAAGAGATTGAAATGCTTGACACCTTCGGCGACAACGACACGCTTTCGGCTTGGGTGGCCGTCATGATCGGCGCCGACGTGCTTATTATACTGTCGGATATTGACGGGCTTTACGACGGTGACCCTCGCAGCAAGCCCGACGCCAAGCTCATTCACACCGTCGAGGTAATAGACGAGACCATAATGAGCTATGCCGGCGGCGCAGGCTCTAATCGCGGGACGGGAGGCCTGCTCACAAAACTCAAGGCCGCAAAAATCGCGACCGAGGCCGGTATCCCCACATTCATTTTAAACGGCGAAAACCCCGAGATACTCTATGAACTTTGCGACGGCAATCCTATCGGAACATATTTTAAAGCTAATAAGTATGTTCATAGATAAAATCAAAAAAGTATACATAAAAGCGCGTCTGTCCGCGAAACTGCGGTGACGCGCTTTTTCGCGTCTGAAATGCTATACTGTTAAGCGTTTAAATATCGCAGCATATCCGCCCACAAAAAGGTATGCCCTGCGGCTGCGAGAGGCGCGTTCCGTCAGGCAGGGGAAAAACGGGCGCCGCTGGTCCGCAATTTTTACGGCCCGGCTTGCCCTGTGCCGGAAATCATCGCGCGCAGCTGGTCGAGCGATATGACGGGCACGCCGAGCGAGCGCGCCTTGTCGAGTTTCGAGCCGGCTTCCTCGCCCGCAAGCACATAAGACGTCTTTTTGGACACCGACGAGGCGGTTTTTCCGCCGTTTGCTTCGATTAGCTCCGTCGCCTCACTGCGCGTCATGCCGGGCAGTGTTCCCGTTATCACGAATGTAAGCCCGGAAAGCGTACCCTCGGCTTTGCCCTTGCGCTCCGATTCCGTCAGCACGCCTGCCTCTTTGAGTCTCCTGACAAGCTCGAGCGCCTGTGGGTGTGAAAAGTAATCGCGTATAAACTTTGCGGTTATCTCGCCGATGTCCTCAATCGCTGTAAGTTCTTCTTCGGTTGCCCGCGCAACGGCGTCAAGACTGCCGAACCGGTCGGCAAGCGCTTTTGCGGCAGCTTCACCGACCTGTCTGATTCCCAGCGCGCAGATAAGCCTTGCCAGCCCGCGCGTCTTGGAGGCTTCGATTGCGGCGACCAGATTTTCGGCTGACTTTTTCCCCATGCGCTCGAGGCCCTCAAGCTGCTCTACCGTCAAACTGTAAAGGTCGGCGACATTTTGAACAAGTCCCGTGGAAATAAGCTGGTTTACAAGCGCCGGGCCAAGCCCTTCGATGTTCATTGCGCCCCGCGAGGCGAAATACTCAATGCTGCGAGAAAGCTGTGCCGGGCAGGCTGCGTTTGTACAGCGGTATGCCGCCGCGCCCTCGTCTCGCGTCACCGGCTCGCGGCAGGAGGGACACTGCTCTGGCATTTCAAATATAACCTCGCTGCCGTCGCGCCGCTCGGTGTCGGAGCCGATAATCTCGGGGATTATCTCGCCCGCCTTGCGCACAAGCACGATGTCGCCCACGCGGATGTCGCGCTCGCGTATCAGGTCGAGATTGTGCAGCGTCGCCGCCGAAACCGTCGTGCCGGCAAGTCTGACCGGTTCAAGCACGGCCTGGGGCGTGAGCACACCCGTTCTGCCGACGTTGACTTTTATGTCGAGCAGCCTTGTCCTTGCCACCTCGGGCGGGTATTTGTATGCCACCGCCCAGCGCGGGCGGTTTGCTACCCAGCCGAGCTCGGCGCGCCTTGCGATATTGTCGAGCTTGATAACTGCGCCGTCTATATCGCAGTCCAGCTCTCCCCTTGCACTGTCTATCGCCTCAACCGCCTCAACAATCGCATCCGCACCAGAAAGCGTGCGTGCCATTGGAAGTACCGGGAACCCCTCTTCGCGCAAAAACTCGAGCGTTTCGGTATGTGTGTCGAACGCCATATCGCAGCGCTGGATGTTGAATGCATATATGCACAGCCCGCGCTCGGCGGTTACAGTAGGGTCGAGCTGGCGCAGGGAGCCCGCCGCCGCATTGCGGGGATTGGCAAAAAGCCGCTCGCCCCGCTCCTCGCGCTGCGCATTGAGCCGCTCGAATGCCTCGCGCGGCATGTAAACCTCGCCGCGCACGTCAAGCACGCCGCGATATTTTATTCGGTGGGGAACGCCTCCTACCACAAGCAGGTTTTCGGTCACGTCCTCGCCCACAAAGCCGTCGCCGCGCGTCGCGCCGCGGACGAGGCGTCCGCCTTCATAGTAAAGGCAAACCGACAGGCCGTCGATTTTCGGCTCGACCGAATATCTTTCGTGTGCCCCCACCCGCTCTATAAAAGCGCGAAGCTCGCCGAAATCGAACACGTCTGCAAGGCTGTCCATCGGAACAGCATGCGTGACTTTTGAAAACGTCTCGGACGGTCGACCGCCCACCCTTTGCGTCGGCGAGTCAGGTGTGACAAGCTCCGGATACGCGGCCTCAAGCTGCTCGAGCTCGCGGAAAAGCATGTCATACTCATAGTCCGAGATCTCTGGGCTGTCGTCTTCGTAATATTTTTTCGCGTGAAAATCAATCAGTTTGCGTAATTCTTCTATGCGCTCGCGAGGGTTTTTGGTTTCCATACTCTTTCCGTTATTTCTGAAGATTTTGAGGGCTGTTTTTTGAAAATTTAAAGTCGAAAAAGCGGCGGCATGCCGTGTGTGCGTCGGCATCCGTCGCTGCCACAACGCTTTTCGCTTCAGAATCTGCGGCCGCCTCCTCCACCGCCATGACTTCGCCCGCTACTTGACCTGTGTGTGCCGCTTCCGCGGCCTCCGCCGCCGTGATGCGTTGTGTCTCGGGGCGTACGCCTAACCGTTTCACGGACAAAGATGTCGCGCGCTTCGGTTATCTCGACCTTCGTGTTGGTTAAAAGGTCATATTTGTAGGTGCTGCCCTTCAGGCTATACTTTGAGCTGACCGAGACATAGTAGATTACTGCCACCGCAAATCCGGCACCAGCAGCAACAAGTATGTCAATTGCGGTTATATCGCGCATGTAAGCAGGTTTTATCAGACCATGCTCGATGCGCACGTCGACACCGCCCGGGCCAGCATCATAGCGATATTGCCCGCGAACGGGGCCTGCGTCTATATACTCTTTCGCCCGCGCGAACATATTGTATGCCGCGCCGTAGTAGTCGGCGTCGTACAGATAGCTGTAGACAATGTCAAACAGGTCGGCCAGCCGCGCGTCGCTTATAATGTCTATCATCTCGCCGGTGGTCGTTATAATCGGGATACGGTTGACCATGTCGAGATAGAATATCATGCCGGAGAAATCGTTTGACGCATCTCCGAACCCGCCGTGATCGTAGAAATCGTCGGCATGCGCTATCGCCGCGCGCTCCGCCGCCTCGTAATTGTCCCTGTACTCAAGCTCGGTATCGGCGAGGAAGACGAAGTCATAGCCCGTTTCGGCGCGCAGCCGGGCAAGATATTCGTCAAGCTCCGCTGCTTCGCCTGCGCTCATCACGCCCGCATAGTCGAACACGCGGGCACTTTTGCCGTGGGCCGGAACTAAAAGCAGCGCAACAAGCGCCAAAGTCAAAGCAAGCAGCAATATCGGGAGGCGTTTCACCATATAAAATACCCCCCGAGCAGCATAAGAGCCGCGACCACGCCGAAAATTATCCCACAGTGGGTAAGCAGCTTCTTTTTGTCAATAGGCAGCACCCCGCACACAGCTTTAGTCTGCCCGTTCATTGCATAATAATATACCTTGTTGTCTTTTCCCTTGTGCCTGTAGGTCATTATCCAGGCAGGAAGCAATGTGTAGCGGTATTCCGAGCCCGTAAAATTCGCGCTGGTGCGACCTGAAAGCGAGGTGTATGTGCAGTCGCGCGTCAAAAGTGACTGCACGTAGCCTTGGCATTCGCTTTCAAGGGACTCGCTTACCTCGCTCTTTTCGATGTCACGCTTTTCCGCCATAAATCCCGCAAGATATTTGTCTTGAAAGGGCTCAAGCTGCTGGTATCTGTACGGGTGGACGCCGTTTGCGAGCTTGCGGTCGGCTTTGCTAAGTGCCGAACGCTGGAGATTGCTGAATTTTATCTTTCCGCGCCGCACTACCCGGAAGTAGCGGCGTCTTGTTATCACATGCGTCGGAGTTGTGGTTGTAATGACCCTGACGCCTTCGCCTTCAAACGAGGCGAAGGCGTCATAATCGGCCATCCAGTAAGGATAATAAACGCCTGTTATCGAATCGAGGTTTTTCTCGCTTTTGAAATCCCCGGGGACATAGCGGTGCTTTTTTATCCAGTTTGCCAGCTCCGCCTTCGCCGTTTCTTTGTCGACGGTAAACGGAAGCACGCTGTCGGGTTTCCACTCGGCCGAAAGCCGCCCGGCAAGCACCACCGGATTGTGACAATAATAGCACTCCGTCGCCGCTGTCGTGGCATCGGTTACAAGCTCGGCTCCGCAACTTGGACAAGTGTAGAGCTGTCTCTTACCTTTCGAGCCGTCGTCCGCCGCCGCTCCGGTTTTGATTTCTTTTGCCGACAGTTTTTCGGCTACATTGTCATACGAATTCCCGCAGTATTCGCAGCTGAATTTTCTTTCGGCCGGACTGTAGCGCAGCGCGCCACCGCATGCCGGGCATTTATATGTGATGTTTGTCATCGCACCGCCGCTTTCCGTACTCCCCCGCTTATACTATTTCAAGCTCGTCAAGCGAAGGCAGTGGCGGGAATTTCTCCGCCGGCAGGGTCTGATACCAGTATGCCACGCTCATAAAGTCGTCCTGGCGGGGCAGATAGCGTCCGCCGCGGCGCCAGCCGAGATCCTGCAGCGTGACCCTGATATCCTGCTCAAAGCGGATGGGGTCCATTATATGCCACCTGTACAGCGAGAAACGCTGCTGCGAGCCGTAAAGCCCGTCGGGCTGAACAACGTTGAACATTCCCATAAACGGGCCGGAGTATGTGTTATACTTGCCGTTTACATCCCAGTTGAAGGCGCCGCCGAAATAGTCCTCGGTACCGGTGCCGCAGATTGTGGGGAACTCGTCGTCGCCGTCGAGGTAGAACTTGATTTCGCCCTCGCCCCACCATCCGCAGGCACCGTTGAGGTTGACGTTCAATGTCGTGCCGACATAGTGGCCTTTACCGCGCACGCCGTCTAATATGACATATTCTTTCTTATATTCCACGGGTTTTGCCTGTCTGTACTGGGCATGGAAATATGCCACGTCGTCAGGCACTTCGGTCAGTGTATAGTTGATCTGGAAATAGCAGATTTTGTCGTCGTCGGAGAGGTTTTCGAGTGTGATTTTGCAGTGTTTGCGGAACGGCATCTCCCAGAAGCAGTTAAGTCCTCTGTTGGGAGCCACAAGGACCGGCAGCGAGCACAGAACCGGGAACCTGCCCGTCGTGCCGTCTACATTGTTGGCAAAGGCGTTTCCAAAGAACGCCGCGACCGGCGCCTCTACCGACGGATAGTCCTGTCCTTCCCAGTAGATGCGCAATATTGTGTCATACGAGCCGACACTGCCCGTCATCCAGATGCTCTGGATAGCGCCGGGCCCCTCGATGTCGGCAAGCGTAAAGGTCGAGTGTTTGGGCACAACTATACTGGGCGAGACTTTCCAGCCGCGTCCAAGGTCGCGCGCGCAATGGGCGCCCGTGCCCTCTGTAGCCATTGCTCCGGCGCCTTTCGCGCCTGTGAAGTTCTCCGCGCTTATCGAGCGCGATTTGGCATCAGACAATCTGGGAAGGTTGCCCAGACTAAGTCCAAGTCCGTTATACATACCGCTTTCCCCCGTAGTTGTTTGTCATTTCTGCGTATTTATTTCATTTACGCTTTGGGTTATTTTATCACGGTAGATTTTAATTGTCAAGAAAGCAGAGTGCATATTCTGTCTTGACAATATCAGCTCATGCAATTATAATATTTTTTATAATTTAACAAATTATAAATTTATAAATATATTATTCGCGCTGCGGCGCTTAAATGGAGAATTAAAGCATGAAAGATACATTTTTTAGTGACGCTTTTGCTACAATGCCACCTGAAGAGCGTGAACTTTACCGCAAAACCGTTATAATGCACATGCCCTCCGAGCATGCGGAGGAGCTGCGCGTGCGCTATTACTCCGGCCTTTTGCGCCACGCCGGCAAAAACATCCGCATCGGCTGCGGTGTTAAGATTGTCAACCCGCAGTGGATCTCGCTCGGCGACAATGTCGTAATCGGCGACAGATGCACGCTTATTGCGCGCGGCGAGGGCGGAATCACGCTTGGCGACGGCGCGCGCCTGATGGACGGCGTGTATCTCGACACAGAGAGGGACGAAGGTTATATCAACGTAGGCAGAAACGTATATATCGGAACAAACTGCTGCCTGCACGGCCATGTCGGCCTTGAGATAGGCGACGACAGCCTGCTCGCACAAAATATAACTATTACGCCCTACTCGCATATATTTGACGACCCGGACAAACCCATAGCCGCACAGGGCGGTCACACCCGAAAGATAACCATCGGGCGCGACTGCTATATCGGCATGTGCGTCTGCATTCTTTACTCGGCAGACATCGGTGAGGGCAGCGTTATCGGCGCATCGTCTACGGTTGTAAAGTCCATACCGCCCTACTCGGTCGCGGTAGGTTCTCCCGCGCGCGTCATCAGAAAACGCGGTGAACCGAAAAGCTGACCGCCGGCCTTTATGCTCTCCGACCAAAACACCTCCGTCTGCCTGACAGGTCACCGAAATCTTGCCGGCGTGCCGCTCGAGCTGCTCGTCGCGGCTATCGAGCGCCGCATACGCGGCTTGTACGAGGGCGGCATCACGCACTATTTTGCCGGCGGAGCGCTGGGGTTTGACATGCTCGCCTCGGTGACGCTGCTGAACTTGAAAAAAGAGCTGCCGAATCTCACCCTTTCGCTTGTTTTGCCCTGCAGAGGGCACACAAAAAGCTGGGGCCCTGCCGATATTGCGCTGTTTGAGCGTATATCCGAGCGCGCCGACGAAACCGTTTATCTGTCCAACTCCTATCATCCCGGCTGCATGAGTGCGCGCAACAGATATATGGTCGACCGCAGCGTAGTGTGTTTGTGCTACTTAATATATGCCACCGGCGGAACCGCTTATACGGTCGGATATGCCCGAAAGCGCGGTCTGTCGGTCGTCAATCTGGCAAAGGAGCTATATATACCATGAAAATTAACCGGCACAAGGCAACGCGCGGCTTGATACTGGCAGCAGTTGTAATTGCCGCGCTGCTTACCATAATCGGATGCAAAACCACGCAACCCGGTCCGCCCGACGAGGAGATTTTGGCGCGTCTTAGTGAAATTGTCCCGCTTTCCCAACAGCTCAACGAGATATTCGTCGGCAAGGGCTTGCCTCCAACCGAAAAAGCGGTCAAAAGCGAGTATGACATCGGGCCCGAGTATTTTGAAGTGGCGGAGGACGCACCCTATCGCGACATGTCCTCTCTGAAAGCGGCGGCCGAAAGTGTCTACTCGGCAGATTATCTGAAGTCCGTGTATATAATGGCTTTCGAAGGCTATGAAGAGGACAACATAACGCCCCGCTACAAGGAAGTGAACGGGGTGCTGTTCGTGGACATAAACTGGAAGGCACTCGACCTTCGCACCGAGCTTGATTTGTCGTCTGCGGAGGTCGTCGAATCCACCCCGACAAAAGTAAGAATAAAGGTTAACTACACCCTCCGCGGTACCGACGAAAGCGGCACCCTGACATTGGTTATGGTAAATCAGGACGGAGTTTGGCTGCTTGACGGTCCAACTTTCTGAGCATCACGGCGCCCGTGCGGGCACAATGGCTCGCACGACCGCCGTGAAATATTTTAAGGATGGTACGGAAAATGTCACGGCGTTTTTTCGCACTCGCGGTATCAGTGACTTTCGCTTTTCTTGCCCTCGCCTCATGCGCATCGGGCGATGCGAAAGAAACGTCCGAGCCGCTGCCCATTGTTTCTGGGGGAGCTACCGAATACGTTATCGTACGCAACGACCTTTACCCGTCAAGCAATCCGGCGGTGCGCGCCGCAGTTTACCTTAAACACGCGGTGAATGCGGTCACCGGGGCTGAAATAAACGTGAAAACCGACTGGGACGGGAAAGAGGACAACACTGCACGCAAGGAGATTTTGGTCGGCTCCACCAACCGTCAGGAAAGCATAGACGCCATCCAGCAGCTTGCCGACGGGCATTTTATTATAAAGGTCTGCGGCGACGGAACAAAAATAGTCATTGCGGGCAAATCCGAGCACGGCACCGAAGCCGCGTTACAGTATTTCTGCGAAAACTATCTCGGCTACCGCTCCAAGACCGATTTTACGGCAAAAGATGAGCTGACGCTTTCGCTCGGGATGGAAATTGTCCGCAGCTATATGGGTGGCAGTGCCATACCCGCAGGAAGCAGCGAAGAAGCCGCACTTATCTGGCAGGACGCCGGCACGGTCGAGGACGGCAAACGAAAGCTGGCGCGCACAGACGTACTTATCTATAAGCTGACGGGCGACAAAGGCGGAGCATACAGGCTCGAGCTCGACATCGAAGGCCAGTATCTCGTCACCGTTTCGACCGATACCGAAACGTACTACAGGCTGTTTGCCTTCACCGACAGCGGATACGGCACACCGCGCGGCAAATACTCCGCCGACCTGACCGAATACTTTGCAGAATCGGACACCGTATACATCCGCATCAGCGACTATCGCCCGCTCGATGAAAACAGCCCGATTATATATTCCGTCAACCTCACGGAAGGAGACGGAAGTGGCCAATCCGAATAAAGAGCCGCCCGGCATATATGCCGAGCGGCTTTCTCTATGTATACCTGTCATATAATTGCGCAATTCGTCGCTTGTGACACGAGTGGCGTGTTTTCATGGTGCGGCTTTATTTTTGCGGGCTGCTAAAACGGCGCTTTGAGCCACGGCACAAACGGAAAATGCAGCCGTCCGGCCACAAAAGCAAGCCGCAAGCCCGGCTAATCCCGCCCCTCAAGCAGCCTCGCAATCTCGGCCGCGTCGCCATATATCGCATATTTTGCGTAGCGGTCGAGCGGCGTGGGATCGCGGTTTATAACCGCAAGCACATCGCCCTCAAAATAGCCTGTAAACGACGCTGCGGGGTACACTGTCAGGGATGTGCCGACAACCACCATCGTGTCCGCATTTGTAATCGCATCGATTGCCTCGTATATAACGTTCTCGTCGAGCTGCTCCTCGTACAGCACGACGTCGGGTCTAACCATCCCGCCACAATCGCAGCGCGGCACGCCGCTTGTGCCTAAAATGAAGTCGAGCTCATACTTTTTGCTGCAGCGCACGCAGTAATTGCGCGCGACAGCGCCGTGCAGCTCTATAACATGCGTACTGCCCGCCGCGCTGTGCAGTCCGTCGATGTTTTGCGTGACGACATCCACCCTGCGCCCGGGCTTCTCCAGCCTCGCAAAGTATTTGTGCGCGTCGTTCGGTTTTGCATCGGGATAGACCAGCCGCGAGCAGTAAAACTCGAAAAACAGCTCGGGCTTCATCTCAAGAAATGTGTGGGAAATTATCTGCTCGGGCCTGTATCCGCTCAGTCCCGGCTGATTTAACACGCCTTTTGCCGAGCGGAAATCCGGTATCCCCGACGGGCAGCTTATACCCGCGCCCGTAAACACACACAGCCTGCGGCTGCGTGAAATTGCATCTCTCAGCCCTTTGATCTGTTCGGCATACTCATTGCCTGCAAACTCGCCGTTTTTCATTTCTTATGCCTGCCCCATCGATATTAAGATTAATATGATGCTATGTCCGATGCCGTCGCTTTTCGCCCGACTTATGCTTTTTCTATTTTCAGCTTTTCACAAAGCTCTTGGTCGGGCACCACATAAGCGGTGCGATTGGTTTTGTATGTCACATAACCCGGCTTCGTTCCCGGGGGCTTTTTGACGTTTTTGACCTGCGTGTAGTCGACCGGCGCGGGCACACCCTCTGCCGCTTTAGAATATGTTGCGGCTATGGTTGCCGCCTCGGTGAGGTCCTGGTCGCTTGGCTCTTTACCGCCGCAGAGCAGCACCACATGCGAGCCCGGCATGCCCTTTACATGCAGCCAGATGTCTTTCTTGGATGCAAGTTTGAAGGTGATATATTCGTTTTGTATGTTGTTTTTACCGCAAAGCACTTCAAATCCGCCTGATGTGCGGAAACGCAGCGGTTTTGGCGGCGTCGGCTTTTGCGCGACATGGTTTTTCATCCTTGAGGCATAGCCCGCCTCAAACAGTTCCCGCCGGATTTCTGCAAGCTCGGCTTCGCTGCGCGCTCTGGACAGCGCGTCGGACACGCCCGCTATATATTCAAGCTCCTGCCGCGCAAGTCTAATCTGCTCGGCCAGCGCGGTTTCTGCCGATTTTGCCTTTGTATATTTTTTGTAGTATTTTTGCGCATTCTGCACCGGTGTAAGTCTGGGGTCAAGCTCGACCGTCACCTCGGAGGGCGGGTCGGTCATATAGTCTGTCAGCGTAACGACCCTGTCACCGGGCTTGAGCTTGTAGAGATTGGAGGTGATAAGGTCGCCCATTGCCTTGTATTTCTCCTTGTCGGCGCAGGCGGCAAGGTCGGCCTGCTGGAGCCCAATTTTTTTTGTGAGCCTTGCTTCGGTGTTCGAGAGCAACCTGTGAAGGTCGGCGGCGCGCTGACGGTATCGCTCGGCGGTATCGCGCTCGGTAAAAAAGTCGTCCATCATTTCGCCGAAGCTCGAATACTCTGCAATCGAGTATGACGGGCCGTAATGCGTAAGACGCAAAAACGAAAACTCAACAAGTTCGCCTTTTTCGCCGCGCACAATGCAAGGGGTAAACCTGCACTCTTTTATGTCGGCTGCAATACCCGAAAACACTTCCCACAGCCTCTCGGCACCGTCGCCGCGCGCACGATGAGCGATCTCGCGTGCAACGACACCCGAAATTCCGTAGTAATATGCCGTAATAAACTTGTCGTCCGGCAGCCCGGAGTGCTCGCGCAGGCTAAAAAACACCTCGCGCTCTGCCTCAAGCGGGTTCAGCTTGTATCTTGGCTCATCCGACGGGCCAAACACTGCCGATGCATCAGCCGTCATTGTCTGCAGCGGCGGTATCTTATAGCGCAGGCCGGGCATTATCTGGCGTATTTGGCTGTCCGAAAAATCTATTATCTTCAGCGCACCGATGATTTTGTCGTCGGCATCGGTTAAAATCACGTTGGAGTATCGCCCCATCAGCTCGGCGATAAGATGCGCCCTGCCCGTAAAACCCAGCTCGTCGCGGGTATCGAATGTCAGGCGCACTGCGCGCTCGAAGCCTATCTGCTCAATCGATATGAGCCTTGCGCCAGTAAGATGCTTGCGGAGCAGCATGCAAAACATCGGCGGAGACAAAGGCAGCTCGTCCGACCGCGAGGTAATCTGAATGCGCGGCGTTTTCGAGCCGGCGCAAATAAGCAGTCTGCAGTCTTCCCTTCCCGAGCGGAGAGCCAATACTATGTTGTCACGGTCAGGTTGCAGTACGCGGTCGACGCGCGCGCCCGCAAGCGGTGCAAGTTCGTGGGTCACTGCGGCTAAAAAGCCCGCATCAAACGGCATCTATTTGTCCTTTCCTATGAATAATGTAAACATTTGTTTTCTTTCATTATACCACCGCATGCTTTTATTATCAAGTATTTTGTTGACAAGCCCGCCACACCCCATATATAATCATAGGCAAGACAAATCGAAGGCAAGGCAAGATGATACGCAACATAATTGTTATACCCGATTCGTTCAAGGGCAGCGCAAGCTCCGCAGAGCTTTGCGACTGGATAAAAGCCGCATTTGAAAAACATTTGACCGGCTGCAGCGTTAAAACCGTACCTGTTGCCGACGGAGGCGAGGGCACCGTCGATTCCTTTATCGCCGCCATGTCGGGCAAACAAGGTGTGTCGGCATATAAGCACGCCGTCTCTGTCTGCGGGCGCATGCCGGGCGAGCGCGTCGCCGCGGAATTTGCGGTGATAGACGACGGCGGCACAAAACGTGCCGTAATCGAGACGGCAAGCTGCGCGGGCCTCTCGGAGGGATACTCCCCGCTTTCCACCACAACCTACGGTGTCGGCGAGCAGATATGCGAGGCTGTGCGGCTCGGCTGCACCGATATAACGGTCGGGCTGGGCGGCTCGTGCACAAACGACGGAGGATGTGGGCTGGCCGCAGCGCTCGGCGTGCGATTTTTCGACCGTACCGGACGCGAGTTTATACCGGTTGGGGCAACGCTTTGCAATATTGCCGACATTGACGTGTCAGCTGCGCGCAAGCTGCTGTGCTCTGTCAGGCTGACGGTTATGTGCGACGTTGATAATCCCACTGTCGGGCCGCGCGGCGCCTCTTATGTGTTTGCGCCACAAAAGGGCGCGTGCGCAAGCGAGCTTCCGATGCTTGATGCAGGGCTGTGCAACCTTTGCGACGTCATATTGCGCAGGCTCGGAGCAGATGTCGCGCAGCTTCCAGGCGGCGGCGCAGCGGGCGGCATGGGTGCGGGACTGCATGCGCTGCTCGGTGCGGAGCTTCGCCCCGGCATAGATACACTGCTTGAAGCCGCCGGGATAGACGAGCTGCTTTCCGGTGCCGACTTGGCTGTGACCGGCGAGGGCAGGCTGGACTCCCAGAGCCTTGGCGGCAAAGCCGCCATCGGTGTGGCGCGCAAATGCAAAGCGGCCGGCGTGCCCGTCATAGCGCTTGTCGGCGGTGTCGAGCTGGATGAGTCCGAGCTGCGGGCCATCTATAACGAGGGCGTAACCGCAATATTTTCCGTAAGCCGCCGTCCCGAGCCGCTTGAGACCGCAAAGCTGCGCGTGCGTGAGAATGTTATGCAGACCGCGGGCGATATTGCGCGCCTTCTTGCCGTAAAACCGCTGAATTTGCAATAAATTATAGGATTATGCGTATAATGCGGCTTGACTTGACGGCCGGAATATGATATAATGTCAAAGTCGTTATAGGGGTGTCGCCAAGCTGGTAAGGCACAGGACTTTGACTCCTGCATTCCCTGGTTCGAGTCCAGGGACCCCTGCCACTGTGCCCAGATAGCTCAGTTGGTAGAGCAGGGGACTGAAAATCCCCGTGTCGCTGGTTCGATTCCGGATCTGGGCACCACTAATCTAACCTGGTTCCTTAGCT
>DGDL01000043.1:44257-44501 GCA_002385415.1 Clostridiales bacterium UBA3953 | reverse complement strand
GCATTGACAAAGACAGTGTTAAGGTGCTTTTCAGCTCAAGCAAAGTAAAATTCGACTTCGACGAGACAAAAGTGTCACTGCAAGATGTCGAAAAAGCCATCAGCGCGCTGGGGTTTGAGGTTCTCAAATCCCAGGCAAAAGCAAAATAGTGACACAAATCCTCCCGGACTGCCCGGGAGGATTTTTTTGCGCTTTCGCTGCCTTGAGAGAGCACAGGCAGCGCCGAATATGACTCTTTGGGGGG
>DGDL01000043.1:0-44195 GCA_002385415.1 Clostridiales bacterium UBA3953 | reverse complement strand
AATATGACTCTTTGGGGGCCGCAAATTTACGGTCATTCCGCTGTAGGGCGCTCATTTATTGGCACTGTCCACTAAAATGCAGCAGTGGTTTTAGATGGTTTGCCAATTTTTTATATTGCGCCTTGAAATTTACTGCAAATCGTATATAATTGTTATAAATGCAGGCAAACAATTGCGCGCTGAATTTAAAGCGATTTAAATTCAGCGTGACCATAAAACAGTAATTGCCGGAATTTAAACCGATTTAAACTATAATGGCTATCAGAATCAAAGACATAGCAAAACTGGCAGGCGTGTCGCCCGCGACAGTGTCGCTCGCGCTCAATGGCAGCGAACTCGTAAACGAAGATACGCGCAAACGTATAAATTCAATAGCGCATGAGCACGGGTATATTCCCAACACATACGCGCGGCGGCTGGCAATGCGCCGCAGCGGTATGCTCGGGCTGGTGATACCCGACATCGAGAACGTTTATTACGCCTCGCTTGTACGGATGACAAACAACTATGCACAGACGGCCGGCTATGGCCTGTCCATTCTTATCTCGGACAACTCGCGGGAGCTTGAGGAAAAAATTGTCACCGAGCTTATTTCGGCGCGTGTTGAAGGAGTTATATGCGTGCCCGCCAATATACCCGGAAGCAGCGGCGAGATATTTGCACGGTTGACCGATGCAACAATCCCCGTCGTATGCGCAACCACGAGGTTTGAACCCGGCTCTTTTATCCCCTCCGTAATGTGCGGTCTGCGCGAGGGTATGTATGAAGTTGCAAGCTATCTTTTCCGGCGCGGCCGCAGGCGGCCCGTCTATATCACCGGCCCCTCGGATGTCTATACGCTCGATATTCGCCGCTCGGGCTTTCTCGACGCCGCACGCGATGCAGGGATAGGCGAAAGCGAGCTGAAAATTATTGAACTTCCCGAGGTCAACTATGCCGCCGCCTGCGTTGCCGCACAGCAAATTGCAGACAGCGGCGGCAACTTTGACGCCGCCGTCTGTGTCAACGACATGATGGCGCTCGGTGTTGTAAACACCTTGAGCCGGCGCGGCTTTGATATTCCCCGAGACATAGCCATAACAGGCTACGATGATGTGATTTTCGCCGAAGCGTCCCCCACTCCGCTCACGACCGTTCGACAGGACATAGACAGCATCGCGCGCGAAAGCATTGCGCTGCTTACCAGACTGATTGGCGGCTTGCCGCCGGACGAGGCGGGCGATATTGTGCTTCCCACTCAGCTTGTCATAAGACAATCGACTTGACACGCGGCATTTATTTGTCTTGATGCGCAAAACCGCCACTGTGGCGATAAAATAAATTTTCGGTCAGGCCATAAAACTTAGGGAGGAACTCCGATGATAAAATATTCTGTTATTTTGGGCAATGTTGGTCAGTGTTCCGACAGGTACATGACAGGAGGTTACGGCCGCTCCTTTGAGCTTGAGGAGCTTTTCGAGCGCGTGGCATCGATAAAAGGTGTCACCGGCGTGGAACTTATCGGAAAATGGCATCTGTCCGACAAGACCGTCGGAAAAATCAAAGATCTGCTGAAGCAGTATGCTCTCGAGCCGGTCGCCATTATCCCCGACCATTTCGGCACGCAAATCTGGAGCAAAGGCGCGTTTACCAACCCCGACGCAAATATCCGCCGCGAAGCGGTGCTCGAGACCAACCGCATGTGTGAGCTCGCCCGCGAATTAGGATGCTCGCTTATAAGCATTTGGAACGGTCAGGACGGCTATGACTATCCGCTGCAGGCAGATTACATCAAAGCACACAAGTGGCTTTCCGAAGGGCTGGCGCAGTGCTGTGCCGATAATCCCGACATGCGCATCGCGCTTGAATACAAGCCTAAAGAGCCGCGCAACCATTCGTTTTTGGCCAATGTCTGGACAGCGCTGACCATTATCGGCGAAAGCGGCATGCCGAACATGGGTATAACAATCGACGTCGGCCACTCGCTTGAGGCATACGAAGACGTGTCCGAGGCAATTTGTGCCGCAATGTCACGCGGCAGGATGTATCATTTCCACATGAACGACAACTGGCGGCTTTGGGACGACGACCTTATCGCCGGCTCCGTACACACTGTCGAGTATATCGAGATGTTCTACTGGTTGAAAAAGCTCGGCTACAGCGGCTACATATCGACCGACCAATATCCCTACCGCGAGGAAAGCCGCGACGCCGTTGAGCAAACCGTTCTGTGGATGCAAGCCTTCGAGCGCCTTGTCGAGAAAATCGACGACACGAGAATGCAAGAAATTCTCGACGCAAACGATGCCGTAAAATCCACAGCATACATCAGGGAGCTTCTGCTCGAAGGATGAGGAGGGCAGTTATGTTTAAACCCTACAAGTTCCGCGTAAACAGAGGCAGGCTGCAAAAAGATTTCCGATACCGCACAGTTGAAGGCGGAAACCCTCTTATCTCATGGGGTGTGCTCGGCGGCGAGGCAGGCGCATATCAGAGCGCCTATCGCGTCCGCGTGAGCTGCGGTACGGACGAACTTTGGGATTCCGGCTGGGTCGAGTGCCGCGAGCAGAGCGCACTTTATGCCGGCAAAGAGCTTCCGCGCGGCAAAAGGATCGATTTCTCGGTCAAGCTGCGCGACAACTTCGGAAACGAAAGCGAAGAGGGCAGCGACTGGTTTATCCGCGGCGACGCCGACGGCTGGAACGCCGTTTGGATTGGCGCGTCGGAGGACATAAAGCGCAAGCCTGTTTACTTCAGGCGCGACTTTACGGTTGATACAGATATAGTGGGCGGTTGTCTATATATTTGCGGGCTTGGCTATCACAAAGCCTATCTTAACGGCGCCGAGCTTGACCCCTCTGTGCTTGACCCCGCCCACTCCGATTACACCAAAACCTGCTATTACGCCGTAATACCTGTTGACCGCTCGCTTTTGTCGCAGGGGGTCAATACGCTTGGCGTTATAGTGGCTGAGGGCTGGCGGAGAAATGACGAAGGTCTTGTGCCCAAAGCCATTGGAGACCGCAAAATTGCATTTTTCGGTCCGCACCAGCTTGCCGCGCGCCTGGAACTATTTACATCGAGCGGAGAAAAAATCCTTGTTGAAACCGGCGACGGCTGGCTCTGGACACACGGAGCAATAACCCACAGCAACATGTTTGACGGCGAAATCTACGACGCTTCCGCCGATATACCGGGCTGGAACCTGCCGGACAGTGTGCCCGAATGCTTTAAAGATTCCGTTATACTCCCGCCGCCGGGCGGAGCGCTGCGCCCGATGACGCTGGAGCCGATACGCGAAGGGCAGATTTGGCAGCCGCTTGAAATCTACAGCCTGTCGCGCGGCGTACATATCGTCGATTTCGGCCAGAACATTGCGGGTGTCGTGCGGCTCAAACTGCCGCGGGGGCTTGCATGCGGGCACAAAATCACAATTTCGCATGCAGAAATGCTCGACGAGGACGGTAATCTCTACACCGCGCCGCTGCGCGATGCGAAAGCGACCGACACTTACATCGCGGCGGGAGACCAGCGTGACCTTGACGTCTGGCAGCCGATGTTCACCTATCACGGCTTCCGCTATGCGCGCGTCGAGGGACTTGAAACTCTCGACCGCTCGGATATTTGCGCCATATCGCTGCACACCGACCTTGAGAACAGTTCGCATTTTTCGTGCGGTAGCGCACTTGTAAATAAAATCCACCAAAACATAGTTATGACCGAGCGCGCCAACATGCACTCGATTCTCACCGACTGCCCGCAGCGCGACGAGCGCATGCAGTGGCTCAACGACGCTACCGTCAGGTTTGAGGAAACGCCCTATAACTTCGAGATTGGGCGCATGTTTCCGAAAATTACACAGGATGTCATCGATGCACAGCATGAGGACGGCGCCTTCACCTGCTGCTCGCCGTATGTATTCGGCGGACTGCCGGCCGACCCGGTCTGCTCGTCGTTCCTTGTCGCCGGGCGCGAGGCATTGCGGTTCTTGGGCGACGTCGAGACCGTGCGCCGGGCATACGCGCATTATGAGGCGTGGGAGAATCTGCTTTTATCGCGCAGCACCGGTTATATCGTCGACTACAGCTATTACGGTGACTGGGCCGGTCCCGCTTATGCCTGCGTCGGTGATGAGGGCGCGGTCTCGGCGGTCACACCCGGTCAGCTCATGAGCACAGGTTACTCGTATTTCAACTGCAAACTGCTCGCCGATTTCGCGCGGCTGCTCGGTATGCCTGAAAAGGAAAGTCACTGGAACGAAACGGCCGACAAAATCCGCGAGGCGTATCTGGCTCAATGGTATAATCCCGAAACGGGGGTTGTGGCGACCGGCTCGCAGGCTGCGCAGGCATTTTCGCTTTGGCTTGACATTCTGCCCGAGGAAGGCAGAGCCAAGGCGGCACAGGTCATGCGCAACAGTCTCGTGGAAAACAGCTACAAAATCACCACCGGCAACCTGTGCACACGCTACCTGCTCGATATGCTGGCAAAATACGGCTATACCGACGATGCGTGGAAGCTGCTGTTGCGCGAAGATTACCCGTCTTTCGGATACCAGATCCAGAACGAAGCTACCACGATTTGGGAGCGGTTTGAGCTGAAGAAAAACCCCGGCATGAACTCGCACTGCCACCCGATGTACGGCGCGGCAGGCTATTGGCTTTATGCATGGCTGTGCGGCATACGGAACATACGCGACGGGTTCGCCTTCTTCGATGTCGACCCTGTTTATCCGACCGGGCTGCTGCATGCGCACGCGGTTGTGGACACGCCGCGCGGCGAGCTGTCGGTTAAGTGGACGCGCAGATACGGCAAATTGCGGCTGTATGTCAACGTCCCGTTCGGCTGCGAGGCGCGCGTGGTAGCCGGCGGCGAAAA
Organism: Clostridiales bacterium UBA3953; assembly: GCA_002385415.1. Taxonomy (GTDB): domain Bacteria; phylum Bacillota; class Clostridia; order Oscillospirales; family CAG-272; genus DTU078. The sequence continues at coordinate 39,338 of DGDL01000043.1, read as the reverse complement.
TATAAGTTGCCATAGCGGTTTCCATGTGTTCGAGTGGGAAGAATAAAACGTTTCGGGCATCCATTACGACAGGAGGACAGGAGGTGTGACGCAATGTCACGAAATTTGCACCTGACCCTGGCATTTATGCTCGCGCTACTCTCCTTTGTCTCATGCAGTGCCCCGGCAAACACGGATTCCGAGACACAGGCAGAGCCGACCGAAAACGGCGAGACCGCACCGGCAGATACGACAAGCGGGTTTGCCGACCGACTGAACATTGACGACGGCATCGGGAGCTATGATTTTTCGGGCGCGGTTTTTAATATCGTACTTTCGACCGAGCAGATGAGCGACCCGTATTTCACCGATGCCGAAAACGGCGAGGTTATAAACGACGCTGTTTATAGGCGCACTATCAATATCGAAGAGCGCTTTAACGTGTCATTTGAGCACCACGACACCGGCGGCGACTGGAACGAAGTTTCGGAAGCGGTCCGAATCAGCGTGCTCGCGGGCGACAAAGCGTATGACCTTGCTGTAGCACATACTTATATCGGGCTGACGGGACTGATGTCAAACGGCTCGCTCTACGACTGGAACAAGCTGCCCGTGGTAGACATGATAAAGCCGTGGTGGAACTCGAGCGCGAAGGAAAAGCTTCAAATCGGCGATGTGCTGCTCACAGCGTGCAGCGACTATATCTACCAGCGTCCGATGGTTATCTTCTTCAACAAGCAGATGATAGCCGACAGCAATCTCGAAAACCCCTATGAGCTTGTCAAAAGCGGTGCCTGGACATGGGACAAGCTAACCTCGCATGCGCGCGCAGTTACAAGCGACCTAAACGGCGACGGTGTGTTTGATGAAAGCGACCAGTACGGATATTCGCACACTGTAGGCTGGCAATCGGTGACGGTCGTCCATTCTATGGGGCTGAGCCTGACCGAATTTGACGAGAACGGCTATCCCCGCTTTGCACCTCTCGCATCGGAGAAGATGCAGACGGTGGTGGAAAAATTCTACGACCTGCTATATAATGGCAATCAGACGCTCCATGTACCGTGGGAGCCATGGATGGGGGCGAAAGCAGGTATAACCCCTCTGTTCGGACAGGGTCAGGTACTGTATTTGCACTCAAATACGGAGATTCTCCCGGATATGCGGGATATTACCATCGAATTTGGACTTCTTCCGCTTCCCAAATTTGACGAGGCTCAGAATAGTTATTACGTTATGAGCGATACGCAGGTACTCATAATTCCCGTCAGCATCGACAGTCCCGAGATGGTCGGCGTCATAAGCGAGGCGCTGGCAGTCGAATCATACAAACATGTCGTGCCTGCGGTGTATGAGGTTACATACGAAAACAAGCGTTTGCGCGACTCCGAGTCATACGAGATGTTCAACATTATCCGCTCGGGCTTGGTCTATGAGTTCAGCTGGACATACGGCGAAGGCGGGCCGATGGTGTATATACTGCCCACCCTTATGAGCCAAAAAAGCACCAATTTAGCCTCGTTTTATGCCCAAAATGTCAAAGCCGCCGAAAAACAGCTTGAAAGAGTAATTGACAAGGTATTGGAGCATTACAGCTAAGCCGAATGAATGCGCCGCAGTCCCGCAAAAAGAGCTTCGCGGGGCTGCGGTTTTTTGTTTTGTTATCCTTCCGTTTCATTCACACATCAGCGCATTTACTACATAAAAATTTAAAGATATCAATTTGACTTATACTATTAACACTGCTATAATAAAAGCGAATCTGAATTACGGAAAGGAACCTATTGTAATGCGTTATTCCGGTGTGACCGCAAAAGGCATTATAACTCCCATATTTAAATTTGGTGATGATCTTATAGAGGGCATCGTTGGCAGCTTGCTTAAAACTGCTGAAAATGAAAAGTTCGACTTCAATGATGGCGATATAGTCGGAGTTACCGAAGCACTTGTTGCAAGGACACAGGGCAATTATGCCACATGTGAGCAAATTGCAAAAGATATTGAGAGAAAATTCGGCGGCGAGGAGCTTGGCATTGTCTTTCCCATCTTAAGCCGCAACCGGTTTTCTATACTGCTCAAAGGCATTTCCATGGGCACAAAGAAACTTTATGTTCAGCTATCATATCCTACAGATGAAGTTGGTAACCCGCTGGTTGACAGAGAGGTATTCGATGAAACAGACATCAACCCCTACTCCGACCACTTTACCGAAAAAGAGTTTCGGAAGATATTTGATAAAAACTCAACAGTACATCATTTCACCGGGGTTGACTACATCGAGTTTTATAAAAGCATAAATTCCAATATCGAGATAATCATTTCCAATGACCCGACCCATATCTTAAAATACACGAAAAATGTCATAAACTGCGATGTCCACACAAGAAAGAGGACGCAAAAACTTTTAAAGAAAGCAGGCGCCGAAAAGAGCTTTCGGCTTGACGACATTTTGACCGAGCCGGTTGACGGCAGCGGATACAACCCCGAATACGGGCTTTTGGGTTCAAACAAGGCGTCTGAAGACAGCGTTAAGCTCTTTCCCAGGGATACGCAGGCTTTTGTCGATGCTTTAGCCGCCGCTCTGAAAGAAAAAACCGGAAAAAACATAGAGGTGCTTATATTCGGCGACGGCGGATTCAAGGATCCCGTCGGCGGAATTTGGGAGCTTGCAGACCCTGTCATTGCCCCCGCATATACGGGCGGCCTTGTCGGAACACCCAACGAACTTAAAATCAAGTATTTTGCCGACAATGACTTTGCAATGCTTTCGGGCGAGGAGCTGGAAAGCGCACTCAAAGAACAGATTAAAAACAAAAATAAAAACCTGGTAGGCAATATGCACGCACAGGGCACAACTCCGAGAAGAATTATCGACCTTGTGGGCAGTCTTTGCGACCTTGTGAGCGGCAGCGGAGACAGAGGAACGCCGGTTGTTTTGGTACAGGGCTATTTCAACAATTTTGCAAGCGAATAGCCGCAAACACGCTTTTGTCAAATTCAGCGAACCGTACGCTTTATGGGCGTATGGTTCGCTTTTTAGTTTGCAGCGGCTGATATGGACAGTATCTTGCCCTCTTTTTCCTGTATCTAAGCCTTATAAAGCTCCAGAAAAATGACAATTACACCGGCGTGTTTTTGTCCATGTATTGAAAAGCGCAAAATAATGTATTATACTTAACCTAAAGGAAGCAAGTCTCCGCTGCAAACATCACAGATTTTAAGAAAGGCGACCGGCAAGAGACCGACCGATGACAACAGCGAAAATATAAGCCGTTGCCTTCAACTTCATTTTTACTGTAGAGGTGTACAATGGATAAGCTGACAGGAAAAGAGCGCATGTCTCGCATATTGCGCCGCGAACCGGCCGACCGCGTTGGTCTGTTCGAACATTTTTGGAACGACACTTATGCCGAGTGGACACAAAACCAAGGCTGTCCGGGCGATTTTAACGCCGAGTTCGGTTTTGACATGGTTGAATGCTGGCCGACCAATTTCACTGCCCGGTTAGATTTCCAGCCGGTTAAGGTTGCGGAGGACGAAGACACGGTTACATATCTCGACGGTAACTGGGCAACTATGCGCCGTCACAAAAAGCACGACACAACTCCGGAGCATATAGGCTTTGGCATCGACTCGCGTGAAAAATGGGAAGAGCTTGTCAAGCCCCTGCTTACAAATGAAGCCGACCTCGAGCGCCGCATCAACTTCGAAGCATACAGAAACGCAAAAAAATATGCCGAGGAGCGGCAGCTATTCTTCGTTTGGAGCGGCACAAATGTGTTCGAGCTGATGCATCCGCTGGTCGGACATGAAGAAATGCTTGCAGCTATGATATATGACCCCGACTGGATCACCGATATGGCCCAGACCTATGCCGAGATGACCGTCCGGGCACAGAAGCTGCTGTTTGAGCGGGAAGGCAAACCGGACGGCATTTGGTATTACGAGGATATGGGCTACAAAGGCGCACCGTTCATGAGCCCGGCAATGTATGACCGATTCCTGTATCCGGCGCACAAATACACCTTTGACTTTGCAAAGAGTCTCGATTTGCCCGTTATCGTCCACTCGTGCGGATTTATCGAGCCGCTGATAGACGGCCTCTTGCGCGCCGGGATGGATATGCTTCAGGTTATCGAGGTCAAGGCGGGCATGGATTTGCTGCGCCTGTATGAAAAATACGGCGACCGTCTCTCGTTTATGGGAGGCATCGATGTGCGTGAGCTTTATACAAACGATAAAGCGCGCATCGACGCGGAGCTGGAAAAGAAAATCCCGATTGTCAAGCAAGGATACGGCTATGCCGTCCACTCCGACCACTCGATTCCAAAGACAGTAAATTATGAGACATACAAATATTTCGTTAACAAGGCACTTGAGCTGGGAAGATACGACTAAAAAGCGACCGGCAAAAGACTCGGGCGCGTAAACCTCCGCGCCCGATAGCATATTCTTCAGGTTTTATCCCCAAATTATTGATATGGGGATATTAAAACGGCAGCGCGAGCTCTCTGCTTGCGCTGCCGTTTTGCAGTTTGTTTTCAGTTTGGCGGAAGTTAGCTGTGCCTTTTGTCATGCTGCCGCATCACAGCGGCTCTCTAACTTGCCGCAACGCATTTACAGCCGGATTTCCCTTCTCTCTTCCGACGATTTATAGACATAATCGAGCAGCTTGGCGCTTTCGAGCACTTTGTCAATATGGTTTCTTGTCGGCTCGCCGGTGCGTATCGACCTTATAAAGTCTTTGTCTTCCAGCTCGTACATGTTGGGGATTTCATACTCGGGCTTGTACTGCACAAGCTCTTTGTTTTCGACAGTGTAGAATGTATAGTCGCCTCCATACATCATGCGAATACCGCCGCGGTCGCCCATAAAGTCGATAAACATCTCATTTTTATCAATATTCTGCGCCCACGCGCCGTTAAACGAAATGCTGGCTTTGTCGGTTCGGATATAGCCTGTTATAAAATCCTCGACGTCGTTGATGCCGTCAAGTACGGGCGGGCCGGCCCACATGTCTCTGTATACATATTCTTTGATGTCCTTTGCCATCTCGCTGTATGCATCGGCTGTAACGGTCTCGATTTTCGCGCCGCCGAGGATATACAATATAAGGTCAAAGAAATGAACGCCCCAGTCAATCAAAACACCGCCGCCCGACTGCTCTTTAATTGTAAACGGCCCGCCAAGACCGGGGATTGAACGATGTGCGCGGAACGAACAGTAGATATGATAGATTTTGCCGAGCTTTCCGGTGCGGTTCATTTCCTCTATAAGCTCGACAGTCCTGTGATACCTGTTGCAAACACCAATAACAAGCTGGCGGTTCACTTCCGCGGCTTTGCGAGCCATCTCGCACGACAGCTCGTAATTGACGGTTATTGGCTTTTCGCAAAATACATGCTTGCCCGCATTCAGTGCGTCCATTGTAATCGTATAATGCGAGTAGTTGGGCGTCAGCACAAATACAGCGTCGACTTCGGGGTCAGCCAGCGCAACCTTATAGTCCGTTATGGCCTGTTTCGCGCCGAATCTTTCCACCTTGTCTTGAGCCTTGCTTTCAATTATATCACATGCATATTTAATCTCCACGCCCTCGATTTTTGAAAGCGCGGGAAAATGTGCGGAATCGGCTATTCTACCGCATCCGATAACTGCAACCGTGATTTTTTCCATAACTATTACCCCAGTTTTAATTGTACTCAGTTTTTTATCCGAATAATATTATAAATAATATAATGCGGTAAAGCAACTCATTTTTGTGATTTTTTTAATATTTAGACACGAATATCACAAAAATACTTTTGTTTACTTAAATGCGTATATGTGATATAATCAAATGAAAATTAAATTTAGCCATACGTCGAAAGAGGTTAACTCATATGACTTCCCGCGAAATTGTAAAAAACATATTCACTCGCAAGAATACCGACGGGCTGGCGTTTTGGACAGGCCATCCAAATCACGCCACCGTTCCAATCATGGCAAAAGAATGGGGAATCGAGCCCGATTACGAAGCGATTTATACATATCTCGGCGACGACTGCCGCTGGATTTCTGCCGACTGGGGCTACAGACACCCCGAAGGACTGCCCATGTTCGACACCTCATGGGGCACAAGCGGCCGCCCGACACTCAGCGCCGGCGGCACATTTGCCGACACCGAAGACGTCGCCGAGGTTGACCGCTACCCGTGGCCCGACCCCAAATATCTCGACTTTACCGATGTATATGCCGCTATCGACCGCCATCAGGACAAGGCGGTGTTTACGGGTTTGTGGAGCTGTTTTTATCACATCGTGGCAGACTTTTTCGGCATGGAGAATTACTTTATAAAAATGTACGAAAATCCTGCAGTGGTCGAGGCGGTGACCGAGCGCGTGGTCGACTTTTATGTTGCCGCAAACGATAAATTTTTTGCGGGGCTCGGCGACCGCGCCGACATCATGTTCTTTGGTAACGATTTCGGCACACAACGCGATCTCATGATCTCACCCGAGCTTTTCCGCAAATTTGTGCTGCCCTCAGTCAAACGCTTGGTTGCGGTAGGCAAAAAGTACGGCAAAATTGTGATGATTCACTCCTGCGGCTCGATATATCGTGTTATACCCGACCTCATCGATGCCGGCGTGGACGTTATACACCCTATTCAGGCACAGGCGACCGGCATGGACGCGCACTCGCTTGCACAGTATAAAAACGACCTTGCTTTCCTCGGCGGAATCGACGCGCAGAGCTTTTTCGTGAATGCCACGCCTGCCGAAATAGAAGCGGAAGTCAGGCGCGTGCGCGACATCCTCGGCCCGAATATCGTCATCTCGCCCAGCCACGAGGAAATACTCCCGAACGTGCCGCCCGCAAACGTGCTTGCAATGGCACGCGCCGCGCATACAAGATAAGAGCTGTGTAAAGGGGACTGCTTGACAGTCCCCTTGTCTTTTAAGCAATGTATCAGCAGCAATACTTAATTCTTCATCGACTGAAATTTTCATGTAAAAAAGCCGGTGAAGCGGCCTCTTTTTCAAATCCTTGCCAATTGTCAGCACACTCGCTCCGATAGGCTTTGCCGGCAAAGCTTCATCAGCTCAGCGTTTGTGCCCGAAATCCGGGGTATAACCCATTCCGCCGCCCTGTCTTTTGTTAGTCATACTCCTGCGTGATTGTTCCTTTCGCCATTCCGAAAATATCCGCTTTCAGCTCAGGAATGGACGGGCTATAATCGCCAGTTGTGTCAACATATATTGTCGGCACATCCAAATGCGGCTCGTCGTATGGCGATATTTCAGGCTGTGCGCCACCGTAATCAAGCTTTACTGCCTTATCACCATGAAAATATTCTCTCATAGGATTATCTTTTCCGCGGCTTATAAAGCGTTTTTGCGATATTCGGTCATCCGAGGTTTTGCAGATCAGAACAAAAAGCTTGACTTTTCTCTTTAAGTCGCACAGCCTTGACTCCCACACTTTATGCTGAAACGCGGCTTCCGCAATAAGGGATACATTTTTGAAAAGTAGGCTTTCAATTGTTTCAAAAAATATATCGGTGACTATTTTATTGGTTTCTTTGGGAAGCTCGGCATGGCTTTTGCCGAGTGTATGAACATATCCCTCTTTAATCTCATCCCGACTGAAAACAGGCATATAAATATGTTTGCCAAGCTTTTTGGCAAATGTAGTCTTCCCTGTACCCGGTCTGCCTGTTACAATAAGTAAATACGGTTTAGTCGCTTTCATCTTGATATGCCAACTTCTTGTTCCTTCGGTTTTATGTAAGTTAACAAGTAACGGAAATAGAGCAGCCTGCGCAGGCGAAAACCGCCGCCAAGGGTTTTATTTGCCTCATCACGCAGCTCTTTTATGCTCATATATTCGTCGCGTTTTCCATGCTCGAGCCAAAGGGCTATCTCTTCCTTTGTCCGCGGATTGTCCCGGTTATGGTAAAACTCGAGAATCCGGTTGGGCAAAAACGCAAGCCCTTGCAATAAATAGTCGCTCAATGTTTTTGGCTCATATAAATCGAGTATCATCAGCACGCCGCCGGGCATAAGGGCTTTTTTGCATTTTTCAAGCAGCGCACCATACGGCATGTGATGGGCGGCGGCGACCGAGACAATACAGGCGTAGGTGCTCTCATCAAGCCGCAAATCCATTATATCGCCAAGTATAAACTCGCATCCGGGCACCCCCTGTGAGCGCGCAATGTTAAGCTGCCCTTCGGATATATCGACGCCTATAACTTTATCAAACCGCCCGGCCAGCATGCGGCATAACAGACCCGTGCCACAGCCTATATCTATTGCCGGCGCCGAGCGCGGCAGCTCCGGAGGGATGGACGCAAGCATCATTTTATAATAATTGTTGTTGTGGTCCCATCTGGTGTGGTCTGCCGCCTCGGCCAATTTATCAAAATCAGCCGCTATTATCTCGTTTTTTTGGTCCATGACTTGCCTTTCTGATATAGTTTAACGGGGAGTGGAGAGGGTCCAATCCCCGTTGACCGGTTTTATTTGCAGTAATAATTTAACACAATCATAAGACGTTTGAAAATGTTAAAAGTTCCCTTATACAGCCTTGTGCATTCTGTTTTCCGGCATTCCAAAACGGGCGCCGCTCCATTTAGCGGCACGCCAACAGATATAGCTGCGAGGCTGCCGGTACGCAGGCTGTAATTTTATCTCACATCCAGCGCAAACACAGCCGCGGTCTCTTTGCCCCATGTCGCAAGCGGGATGAGTTTAACTTCTTTGCATTTCATTTTCACCGGCTTTTTAACAAGGCGGGCGCGGTTTTTGGTTTCATGGACCAAAGTTACTTCTTCCCCGCCTTCGCTCACCGCGATTATTTTGTATTCTTTGACCAAGGTCTCAGGCACGTGGTCTTTCGGCATGTTCAGCGGATAGCTTGACGGCATGTTGTGCCTTCTGCGATTGAGGTCGCTGTCAAATATAACGCGCACCTCATCAACATATACCGGCGTGTCCCATGTGTATGTAATCGCCTGCCCGAGTGCAACCTCCGCCGGATTTTCGCGGTCACAGCCGTCAGCCAGCATTGGATAGAGTGTCTTTGCTGACTTGGTTTTCTCGGTCGGGATCCGGGGCCTCCCCGGGAGCATGCAGTCGTCCCAAAGCAGCGCCTCCTGCAATTTTCCGACGTCAACCTCACCGCAGTGCTCCGCACCGTCGTGCACGGCGAGCGCCGCGGCGGTGCCTGCCGCCTGACCGAGCATTGCGCAGGTGCCCATCACGCGCGACGAGCTGAACGCCGTATGTGTGACGCTGATATTCCGACCCGCAAAGAAAAGGTTGGGGATATTCACCGAGTACACCGCGCGATAGGGTATCCCCCACGGCGACGGCGCCGGGTGATATATGGTCGGGTGCCCTTTGCGATAATAAAACCCCTCCGGAAAATGGTCGTCCATTGTCCAGCCGCCGTAAGTGATTACATCGTCAAATCTGCCGCCCGCTTCCACGTCGTGCTGCGTCACGACATAGGGGCCGCGATAGCGCCTGCTCTCCCGCTTTCCGGGCAGAAAGCCCACCCAGTCGAGCATCCAGTTTTCACAGCCGTGGTCGCCGTAGTTTTTCATGTGGTCCCATACGCCAAACGCAATCTTTAGCAGCTCGTCGCGGATCTCGTCGGTGTCATGAATGCAGTCGAGCGTGCCGCCGTACTCTATCCACCAAAAGTTTGTGTTTACAGAATGGTCGGCAATCGGCAAATCGGCGTCGGTCGGGAACTTATACGCCCATTCCGGCGGTGTGTAGGGCTGCGGGCTGTCGGTTTCGCGCAGCATCATTATAATGCTCATGCCCATGGTTTTTTTATCAGCCACTTCGGGCGCGATTGGCTCCCCAAACTCGTTGCGGCCTTCCCTGCCCATAACATACTCGGCTCCGGTAAGCGGCGCTAAAATCGAGTCGCCCGAACAGTCGGCAAAAAACTTGGCTTTGACCGTGTGATATGTCTCGCTGCAGAGCGTCCAGCCTGTCACCGATAGGATGCGACCGGTCTCGGGGTCGGTCTCAGCGGTCTGGCATGTGCAGTTTAAAAGCAGTGTTATGTTTTCTTCAAATCTCGCCTTTTCATATAGAATACTGTCCCAGATTGAATAGCACATGTTGTGGTTTCTGTAGTAGTTTTCAAGGATTATCTCCTCGAGCAAGCCCGTTTCCCTGTTGCCGTCGCCGTGCGCGCCGCATATATGCATTCGGATTTCACTCGAGGCGTTCCCGCCGAGCACCGGCCTGTCATGCATTAGCGCCACCCGAATCCCATGCCTTGCGGCAGCCACCGCCGCGCAAAGTCCCGCCATACCGCCGCCTATCACGCAAAGGTCAACGTCATGGTAAACATGCTTCATTTGCTTTGTACCAACCTTTCAGTTTTTGTTATTCTAAAAGAGCGGAAAATGGTTTTCAGTTTCCTGGAAAGAGCAGATAAATTGACGGCACAAAAAGCCTATAGCATAATCATATAACATAATTGCAATTCAAACAAGCGGTTTGCCAGAGTATCTATCATAGAAATAAAAAATGCGAGGGGGTTTTTCGGTTCCCCTCGCTTGGTTTTAAATCTGCACAGCGTCTAAATCCCCATTCTGCCGGCAGTAGTCTTTTTGTTCGCTAAACGGCCGCCGAAAGGATATATACAACAAGAGCAGTTTATTCGTCTTCGGTGAAATCCTTTACCGTCTTTTCGATTTGCTTTGCTATCATTTTTTCCTTTTTTGCATACGTCGATGCTATGTTGCGGTCAAATGTCATTGTCATGTAGATAAGGTCTCCTCCGATACCGCCGAAATCGTAAATCTCCCCATTGTCATATATACGCGACGAAAAGATTATGTCGAGCATTTCCGCGCTTTCGTTGTCGCGCGTCAGCTTTGTGGTAAGCATTACCTCATAGTACGCGGGCTGCAGCAGATATTTCGACTCGGCTGAAATCGCCTCGATAAAAAGACCCGTTAGCTCAAGATTAGGTGCGCATTTGGGCACAATGACTGCTGCTCCTACATAGGGGTTGACAGAGTGAAAGTAGCGAGCTTGCTTTTCGTCCCACTTCGGTATGGGCAGGATGCCGAAATCGACTTCCATGGTGCGCAGGTTTTGGACGTCCGCCATGCGTATCCACATAAACAGGGCACAGTTTGCCTGAAACATGCGTGTCATGCCGTTTGTAAACCCTTCGGGCAGCGGGTCGAAGAACTTCATGACATGGAAGCAGATTTGCTCGTTATAGAGATAATCATAGAGCTTGTCAAGTATTATATACGACCTGTCGGTATTTAAGGTCATAACAGGCAGGTCGTCTTCGTCTTTTGACGCTATTATTCCGCCGCATCCGTTGTAAAAGCTCGACATCGTGTCGCGTTGATAAAGCAGACCATAGCGGTCGTTGTCGTCCATTTTGCCGTCTCCGTTTACATCAAGCGAGACATTCGACGACATCTCTTGCAGCTTGTCTATTGTCCAGCTGCCCGATTTGGCAAGCGCATACGGGTCTTGGAGATTATAGTCTTGGAGCAGCTGCTTGTTGAAGACCATTCCGGTCGTGGCATCTTTGTCCATTATAGTGTAATCGGAGCATACGCCGTAAAGTTTGTTGGCAATCGAAAGGCACTCGACCGAGCTTTGGTCATACCACGGCTTTTCAAGGTCAAGATGCGGAATCGTCCTCAGCTCAACCAAATTGCGCGAGCTGGCAAGCATCGCAAAATGTTTCAGACATACCGTTGCCAGGTCGATGCTCCCGTCGGCTGCCGCGTTGGCTTGGACAACTGTACCGTACGTGTCATGCACCTGATTTGAAACTATTTTGAGATTATAGCGCTCCTGAACAATGAAGTTGCGATTGAATACGGCATCGTTGATAATCTCGCCGTTGAGCTCTTCGGCGTAAATATCGCGCTGGACCCAAATCGGAATGGTATAATCGATATTTACGACGGTCACCGTCGCGCCTTCCGCGTCATAGGCAGGCAAATCAGGATACACCCGTGTGTCTTCCGGTTCGGTCTCTGTTGTCGTTTCACTGACATCGGTTACCGTCGTGCTCGCTGCGCCGTCCGAACAGGAGACCAGCGGCAGCAAAATCGCAAAGGCAAGCAGCAGGCAAAATAGCTGTTTCAACATAATTTCTACCCCTTTATTTAAATCGATTTTTTGATAGAGGAACATTCAGTGAAACATGCCAGGATATTGCTTTTGCTTTAGATATGCGATTGGATTCCGCATTCTACCGGCGTTATAATGATAACAGGGTTCAGGTTAAAAGCTGCCTACCATTATAACTTCGCCGACTATATAAATTCTCATGGCTGACGATTATGCCTGTGATAGGAGAGTGCCGATTAACATGGAAAACACACACCAAAAAAGCGTTGAAACTACAGCCGCCGGCAAAACAAAGACCCAATCAAAACTGTTTGACATTGCGGAGCGTGAGAATCTCGTGGCTATTTGCTACAGCACATGGTTTAATCCCATACTCGATGAAGCCGGAGGAGCCGGCCACCCAATATACCGAAGATACTTGCCGGCGAAGCCGAGTGGGGACGGCTGCAAGGCTTTCATTTTTGGGGCAAACCGGCGCTCGGATATTACCGATCAGACGACAAGGCGGTTTACGCCGCTACAAGGCGCACGAGGGTTGCCCTCGCCTTACAATCAATTGAAAGCCGCCGCAGCAGTTCTCAGCCGTCATGTTAATATGTCCTGACTTTTGTACGCTGCAATTGCTGCGGGTGTTTATAAAAGACCGGGGACAGCCATACACTTTTCACCGAGAACGCAAGCGCAATTTATGCGTACTCTAAAATCCGCTTTCGGTAGTGCATGTAGTTTTCAAAGCTGACCTCTTCGGGGACACCGTGGTCGCAGGTAGGATAATAGCCTCCCCGCCTTTTCATGACGGGCAGGATAGAGTCGATATGCCTGTCAATTGCCTCTTTCCCCTGTGCAAGCACACGCTTGTCAATCCCGCCGCTTATTATCAAATCCGGATACTGCCGCCCTATCCTCACGACATCGCAGCCCGCCGCGACCTCGAACGGACTCATGCGATCCATCCCCAGCTCGCGGTACAGGGGAATAACCGGCTCCGCATACCCGTCGGTGTCCACATGGAAATAGAGGTGCCGGGTTTTGTCGAGCTGGCGCTTTTTGATATTTTCAATTAGCTGCCGGTAATACGGGAAAAGAAACTCCCGTATCATATCGGGTGAGATAAGTGGCCCATGGTTGAAGCATATGTCCTCCGCAATAAACAGCTCGTCAATTGTCACATGCTGCTGATAGCGCGCGGCGACCCCGTCGGCAAGCTCAAACCATGTTTTCATGCATTCGTGGATCAAAGCCGGGTCGTCATAGAATTTATACAGCAGCTCAAGCGGTCCTATAAGGCTGCGCAGATACATATATCCGCCCACAACATTTAAAACTATCAGCCTCCCCTCGCGCGCACATTCCTTTGCTACCCTCATACGATTTTCAAAATCCGCATATCTTCCCGGCGTATTCGGATCAAGCCTCCATTTGCATTTTTCTTCCCATGTCTTCATATCTTTGACCGGATGGTCAAGATATTCCGGCATAAACCCGTCGCGCCTGCCTTTAAAATACAGCACATGCCTGCCTGCAAAATCCTGCACCACCTCATAATCGCCGCGGTCTTCGAGAACCTTCACCTCAAAAGCAGGGTAAAATCCTGCCTCACACCATCCCAAACCGTCCAAATGGTGACGAGCTGGCGGATCAAAGCCAAACAATGCGTTTAAATCGGTACTATCGTCAATGTAGCCTTCTCTTCTCCAGCGTTCAAATGTGAAAAATCCGAACTCCGTTTGATATATAGGCGCGTTTGACTTTATGTCGTAGACATCTCTCATCAGGCGGGCGCCGTTACTCATTTTCTCGCGAGGCACCATGCCAAATATTCCGTCCGAAACTCCCTGTGACATCTGCTTGCCTCCTGCATTTCAGAGTAAATGGATTTGATTACCATTATAATGTCAAAGGGAAATAAAAGCAATAAAAAACCGCGCTTTTAGTCAGCGCGGTTTTATGCATGGGTGGGTTTTCCCGCTTCCGTCAAGCCAGAAGATAGTTGATTTGCTGCGAATAATCTAAGTTTTCCGGTTCCCAATCTCTTGCCGGGCAATCCACTGTTTTGTATGTAAAACCCATGGCATCGGTAAACTCGGCAAACTTTTCGTCATACCACGGCGGCGTCCATGCGCCCGACCTGCAAACATGCACATCCGATACCGTGAAGTTATTGCCGAAATCATCTATGCTGCAGTATTTAATGTTAAACATGCCGTTTATCTGCCTGAAATCTTCCGGCTTTTCAGCAGTATATGGGCTGTAGAAAATATAAGCCTCTTCTATCTGCCGGTCACCCAGCAGCATGCCGAGCCAGTTGGAACAGTTGACCTCAAAGCAAAGCGATGACAGCCCCCCGTAACCGAGATCGGCATGAGAATCGAACAGGCAAACCGTCCTGCAACCATATTCTTTTGCTATGTCATACGACAGAGCATGCGAATCCGAAACAAAGGCACTGACGTCCTCGGCAAATGAAAAGCGCTTTTTTATATTGTCCCAAAATGTCTTCCAGTCGGGGGAAAGCCTGTAAAACTCTTTGATGTCCCTTCCCTTCGACTTCTCCATTAAATATCTTTTGTACCAAAGGTCAACCAAACTTCTTTTGTTTTCAATATAAGAACCCCAATACTCCTCTTTTGTGTAGATAAAATAGTCCCAGTCAACAGACACCAGGCATTTGCTCATTTTATCACATCCAAAATGAGATTTTTCCCGTTTATTTGTCGGTAAAAAAACAAACGGCCATACCCTAAGTCTTGATGCACGGGCTATTTACTATAAATTGTCAAATGGGAGTTGTGTATAAAACACCCTAATTGTTGTTATAAAACACATTTTTTAACAACCAATTAATAAAAATGATGAATTTTTAGAATTTTATTTAGTCCGATTTATAGCATTGACACACAGCGCATTTCATGTTAAGACTATATGGGCGGTTTAATTTAACAGAAAAGGAAGAATTATATGAATAAGCTTCTTCTTGCGTTTGATACTCCATCCGACCTGTCGGCGCTGCTGTTGGGTGCCTTCTCCGATGCGCGGCAGGTTTCGTTTGCCGAGCTTGGCAGAGAAGACGCTGAAAATTATGACGCGCTGGCAGTCCTTGGCGGCGCGGAGGATATGCCTGTAATCTTAGGCGGGCGGGCGCGGATTGTGCTCGAGCGTTTCAGAGAGCTTGGAAAGCCGGTATTTGTAGAATACATCGCTTCCGTAGGCGAGCTTTACGCAGGCGATCCGAAAAGGCTTTCCCATCACCGCATGGCCTATGTCGGCGGCGATTTTGCACAGCTTGCCTGCGGCGATCTTTTCGACCCTCATTACAATGAACTTATTCCATATTACGGTTCGGCGGAAAATGCTGTGCCCATATTGACATGTCATCCGTATCTAAATGCTCACGACCGCTGCGAGCTTCCACCGGAGGAGCTGCTCAAAGGCGAAAGCGCACTGTGGATTACAAATGACAGCACGCTGATTTGCGCTTTCAGGCTGGCAAATTTCAACCTTGCAAGGCTTGCGCCTGTCGCAAACTGGCAAACTCTAATAAAACATATTGTCCGGTGGCTTGCCGGAACGGGCATTGAAGTCGAGTTTCCTCGACCGATCTGCCGGCATGTCCCGGATACACCGGACAGCGAGGTCATTGCGGCCGGTCTGCGCTGGTTCCGCGAAGCCGGCATGCTTATAAATGGCGGCGCAGACGGCGTTAGGGAAGGGTTTTTGCACCATATCGACGCAAAAGACGGTAAACAACTGCGCACAAATCAAGTTCGGGCCGACTGCACGGGTGAGGTAGGCGGAGCATTCCTTTTCGACTGGCTGCTTCGCGGCAACAGGGAAAGCAAGCGAATCGCCGACGCCTGTGAGGACTATGTTTTTGACTGCCTGCAGGTAAAAGACGGGGTTTTTGCGGGAATGGTACGCTGGTCCGAGTCGGCCTGGCGGGTCTGCTATCAGGACGATGTGGCAAGAGCGATAATGCCGACACTTATGCGCGCATTGCTCGACAGGCACGCGGACGGCAGGCGCAGGTTTGCCGATGCGTGCCATGCGCTCGATTTTCTGGTTGCCACAACCGGAAGTGACGGATTGCGCGTCCCGCGCACCGACTGCTGGCAGCTTGACGAGGCGGGAATGGAAGCGCTGCGCAATTCGGGAGGACACCGCTCGGCGCACTATAATGCATGGTATCTCGCGGCGCTGCTGTTTGCGCATCTTGCCGGCGAAACCCGGCGAGGCTATCTTGAGGTCGCCGAAAAGGGGCTCCAGACGCTTATGAGCGTATACCCGGATATAATCAGAATTCAGACCCAAACCCAGGAAACCGCTCGCCTTGTCTTGCCGCTCGCGCTGTTATATAAAGCGACCGGAAAGCCAAATCACCTTGAAATGCTGCACCGCGTTTGCGCAGACCTTGAAAAATGGCGCCATCCGAGCGGCGGCATACTTGAATGGGACGAAGACTATAGAGGCACGAGTTACGGAGTGCAGGGCGGCGAATGTGGCTTGCTTGCGCGCAACGGCGATCCCGTCTGCGACAATCTCTACACAAACAACTGGCTGCTTGTCGGTTATGCATGGGCGCTGCACGCGACCGGCGACCCCGTGTTTGCCAAGTGCTGGGATAAAACCGCCGCATACCTCCGCCTTGCCCAGATACATAGCGCCGACCGCAATCTCGACGGCGGCTGGACACGCGCGTTTGACGTCAGCCGCAATGAAATATACGGCATGCCGCACGATATTGGCTGGTCGCCCTGCTGCATGGAAACCGGCTGGACAATCGCAGAGATAATCATGGGCTTTCAGCTGCGCAGGCTGCTTGATAAAAGCTATGGAGAATAGTATGGCATATATACAGGGCTAATGGTTACCGTACAAAAAGCAGGCCTAAAAATTTTAATATAAGATAAAATCCATAAAAACGGTTGCACTCAAATTATAAATAAAGGAGTGGGTATCTCTTTAAATTCCGGGCAGGATTCCATCGCCATTTTGAGAAGCTCGGGAATATGCTCCGCTGTAAGCATTGACGGGTCGACGGTCAGCTCGGCATTGTTTTCAACTCTGTTTTTGTATTTGGGGTTTTCGTGGTCGAAATTGATATTTATAGGCTTGTGGTTTATAAAGACATTATTTACAATACGCGCATAGTGGGGGAACCTCTGCTCGGTGTCCGGATCCCATGTGAGATACTCGGCAATTTTCGGATACTTCTTTCTCCAAACCTCGTTTTGCCAGGGCGAGTTTTCAAGATGTCTGATATGCTGGCCGCCTTCTTTGAGCGAGTGCGGGAATTCGTTATATGGTTGATATCCTTCATCCTCCAGTAATAGATTTGTTTGGTATCCCGCAATATATATATATAGTAAGTCATGTTGCCATAAAAAAGCAAGAAAAATAGATATAAAATATAAACGACTGCCGGATATTTATAATTTTTTGACTGCTTATGGATTTAGGATTTACAACTCGAGCATGAGTTTTTTGTGCATCTTTACAATTTTATATATTTATCACTTTGCGTTTGCACTATTATCAATAATATGATATAATGTCTTTGTAATTTTTTCCTGAAATTGAGTGCTGCGGTCACCTGCAAGCCGTACAATAAAATCTTTTGGGAGGAAGTTTATGCGGGATAAGAAAAGATTTATAGCTGCATCTCTTCTGCTCGCGTTATTGGTTGCCGCCTTTTCGGCATGCGCGGGTTCTGACGCCCCTGTAGATCAGACCATTGAATCGGACACGTCTTCCAATTCCGCCGAAACCACTGAAATGCCTCGCGAACTTACGCCCGACTCGCTGCCGGACGACCTCGATTTCGACGGCATGACAGTTCGCATTTCAAGCCGCGACGTAGATATCAATGTTCAGGAGATTTCGCCCGAGCTAACCGGAGATATTGTTGACGATGCGGTTTATAGCCGCAACCGCATGGTCGAGGAAAGACTGAACATAACAATTGAAGCAATTTTTAGAGGCGCGGACTCGACTCAGCACGGACAAATCTTGCGCAACTCCATCACTGCAGGCTCCGATGACTTTGACATTGTAAGCGGGTCGCAGTGGATTGTGCTGCCACAGGCACTTGAGGGAATGTATATGAATTTAAATCACAGCAATTACATAGACCTTTCGCAGCCTTGGTGGTGGCAACACTATATAGATGAATTGAAAATAGGCAAAACAAAAACCTTTTTTCTAAACGGTGATCTTTCTCTCACAAGTATTCAAAATATGAGCTGCATCTTCTTTAACAAAAAAATGATTGACGACCTCGGCACTCCGCCGGACGATATGTATAAACTCGTCCTTGACGGAAAATGGACCTATGATGAGCTGGGCAAATACGCTAAAATGGCTTATCGCGATATAAACGGCGACAGCACTCGCGACGAAAACGATATATACGGATTTATGGCGCGCACAAGCACCGAGCCCGACCATTTTGTGTATACAGCGGGAAATGTGATGTGCACGCGTGACGAAGATGGTATTCCATCCCTCAATGTTTTAACCGATTATTTTGTCGGTTATATGCAAACGCTTTATAACCTCTACTACAACAATGAGGGCGTTTACGTTACTCCTGACGAGTCATTGATGCGAAGCCGCTTCGCGGAAGGCGGCACACTGTTCCTTATCAATCGCTTCATTTCCTGTAACTACCTTCGTGATATGAAGGACGAGTACGGAATAATTCCGTTCCCAAAGTACACGGAACAACAGAAAAGTTATGAGGCGCTTGTTCACGACAGCGCAACGGTATACTGCATTCCGGTAACCTGCCAACAATTTGACGAAGCAACCGCAACACTCGAGTTGCTATGCGCTCAAAGCTACCGCACCGTAATTCCCGCATATTATGAGATGGCTCTCAAGGTCAAATATGCAAGGGACAGCACAGCGGCTGTGACTATTGACATGATTAAAAGCGTTGCCAGAACCGACTTTATTTACGCTTACAATTATGCACTCAATAATGCAGGATTGATTTGCCGCACATTGCTTGGAAATAAATCGGCTGATGTTGCGTCCGAATGGGCGCGCGTGCAAAAAGGCGCCGAAAAAGGTTTGCAAGATATTATTGAGATGTATAGCAAACTTGAGGACTAAAAAAAGGGGCTGCTCCATATAGAGCAACCCCAGTATATTGACCTGTGCTAAATTGTTTTACACGCTTTTTTTCTATTCGTCATCTGAAGGGGTATATATAAATGTAATCTCTTCGCCGGCAGAGGTTAGCGCCGTTATCACATTGTCTTTTATTTCATACCACATCTGGCTTTGTTTGGGGAAGTCAAATGCTTCATCCCCTGTCAATGACGCAGGCATGGATGCCGATTGGGAAATACCGAGCACGCCGTTCTGGCCGCTAACCGTAATCTGGTACACAAAAGTGCCGTCTTCATCGATAGAATAATATTGAGCGACATAACCGTATGAGGTCTTGCGGTATTCCGCAACCAGTGTATCTTTGCCGTCGGTCTTTGCAATGCATTTGAGCGCGTCCGCCCCTTTGTCATACTCGCCCTGCAGCTCGTATTGCGCACCGTCCTCGCCCTTATACTTGACGCTGTATATGTTGCCGTCTTCGCTGTAATCAATATTTTCGGCACCTAAAAATCCGAGTGTTGTATTGGCCATCTCCGCACCAAGCCCAAAGCAGGCAGCGGGAATAAGAGCCAAATCGAGGAATGCCACGCCAATGAACGATATCGACTCAAGCGCTGTGTCCGGGTTGCTCGAAATCGCATCGGTGATAGCATGAAACACCTCGCCTTTTGCCTGAGTAAAAGCGGTGTATGAGTCCGCGGCGGTCAGCTCTGCCGACCCGCCGCCCGGCTTTAACGCACCTCCATTGCCGCCGGTTTTACCCGGCGCTGCGCCGCCGCAGCCGACAAGCTGCATCAAAGCCAAAACTAAAGCCGTAAATAAACTTAAAAGCCGCACATGTTTTCTTATTTTAAACGCAAACATAAAGTAACCCCCGTCCTCTGAATTCTTTGGTGTAAAAAGATATTGTTTGCCGCCCGACAGTTGCCCGTTTTATGCCTTATAACTATTATATTTGCCAAAACCCAAACTGAATAGTTTGAATATGCTTATATTTGGTAATAATAATGCTATTTATCAATAAAAATAGCCGGGCTAAGCTTTTGCCCGGCTATTTTTGCAAGCTGTATGGCATAATTAACTGTTTTGATATTTTTTTCGGTATTCTGAAGGAGTTTGGCCCACCTTTTGCTTGAACAACCTTGCGGAATAGCCATTGTAATTCATGTTGCACGCCGCAAATGCCTGTGAAACAGTCAGGTTGACATCGAGCAGCCTCTCTTTCAGTTTGCTGATTTTATAGTTGATGTAATATTCATAGGGGGTTATGCCTGTATGCATTTTAAAAATTTTTGTGAAATGCGATTTACTGAGATGGACGGCCTTTGCAATTTCATCGGCATTGAAAGGTTCTTTCCAATGGGCTTTAATATACTCTTTGCCCCGCCCTATCTCCTCTTTGCCATAGTAAACGTTTTTGAAGATGAAAACCGCCGCGAAATACTGCACTTTTTCGCCATCACCCGCAAGAGGAAAGCAGGTAATATCCGATCTTATGAACTTCAGGTTTCTTTCCTTTACATCAAAATATCGAATCATATCATCATAAGGCGCGATAAAATCTGTCAGATACACTGTTTTACCCGCCAGCACCTGTTTTATCTCTTCCATTACGCCAAGTTTGCGGACAATCGGATCCTCGAAAACATTATATTTTCCTATATGAGCTTCCCTGCTTTTTATGCCCATCATTTCCAGCGCCGCATCGTTTATCATCCTCGATGTCCCGTCCCGAGAAAAAATTTGAATGGGGTAAGGAAACAATTCAAATAATTTTATCATTAAATCAGGAGTTCCCTTTTCAATGTTCCCGTTATCGACCATGGCGTTCCCCTTATCAGCTTAATCCAGTTTTATGCAAGTGTCTTCGGTTATTGTATCCTTGTCAAATGGCACGCAAATCGGCAAAGCTGAGTTTGATTCCCAGACAGTATATCATATATAAGCAAAAAAAGGGAGCAATTTTGTAATTTATATAAAAAAATTCACCCCCAACCGTTGTGGGGGTGAATTCAACTGAAAGGTTACTGTGACATTTGCGGCTTATTTTATAGCTGCGGTTTTCTTATTGGTCCTCCCGTGCCAGAGCGATGGTAACTTCCGAATTTTTGTTTAATGTAATCATTATGGCCAAATCTTTTTTGTTTTTTGCCGAATACGCTATACCCGTATCGGAGGTCGCTTCGTATTTGTCGACATCAAAGGTTTCTTTTACTTTTTCAAGATAGTTTTTAAAATCTTTTTCGGATACATCCTCAATAACGACATACAGAGTATCGTCCGTTTCCATCACGGTTGCAATCCTGCCGCTTTTAAATTCGGGGAGGTTTTTTGCCAGGGCGGATGTTGGCCATTCGCTTCCTCCGATTTTCAGCTCCTCGCCATCATCTCCCTTAATGACCAGCTTGTCGTCACCGATGTCGACATCAATTCCGGCACCTTTGAGAACGTTTTCCACAAGTGCCTCTCCTGCCATTTTACCCAGCTTTTCTTTTACTCCGCAGCCGGCTGCAGTGAGTATCAGCGCCAAGGTCAAAAGCCCAATCAGAAACTTTTTCATCTTATTTTCTCCCTATAATTAATCACGCTGCTTTGCAGCGCTGTATTTCTGATGCCGTATGGATTGTTTATCATGCCGCTGTTTAGGTAGACAGCCGAAATTGGTTTGCCGTCAATACCGGCTGCAAATTAAATTTTTGCTGGGTTCACCGCTTGCTTTGCACCAAAAGGGTTATTGGTGTCAACCTAAAACACCGAGATCATGCAGTTTTCCGAAACACAATCCCCCTCCCCAATGATTTATGCCCAAGTTTGATTTCAGCTTGTTTTTTCTTGCATAGCTGCGTTCAACTTGCTTTTTAGCGACTGCTTATGCTCGTACATCAACACGTCAAGATATTTTAAAAACTCTTCCGAACTTTTGAATAAATGTTGATCATACACAGCATAACCCATGCTAAAATCCAGCTCATAAGGATATAGCCCTGACTTGTTATGCTTTTCGACAGAGCTGTAAATTCTGCCTACTATCGCTTCGAGGTCGCTTTTGTCCGATATGTCCAAAACGATGCAAAATTCATCGCCCCCATATCTCGCTATAAAATCGCTGTTACGGATACAGCTTTTAAGTAAATTCGCTGTGTTCTCAAGCGCATTGTCACCTACGACGTGTCCGAATGTATCGTTGATTCTTTTAAAGTTGTTTATATCAATCAAAATGGCGGAAAAAGTCTTGTCTTTTGTGTTCAAGCTGATTTTTTTCTTTAGATAAAAGTCAAGTTTTTTGCGGTTGCTCACTCCGGTCAAATAATCTGTATAAGCGCTGTGATTTTGAAGGTTTACAAACACAACCATCAGAGAAAGAACTACACTGTTTAAGACTATTGATATTCCATAGAACGCAACTTGAAGTACAATGCCCACAATCGGGGGGACCGCAAAAAAGATAAGCGACAGATAGCTGCTTCTTCCCAGCTTTCTTCTGTTTACTGCGGTTATAAAGAAAGCCCCAGCTATCAGCATGACAACAATAGAGGTCGGAAGCCAAAAAAGCGGCCCTCTGTGGTATATGTTATTTGAGTCTATGTAATAATACCAGCCAAAAAACTGAGACAATATTAGCACGACAGCGTTTAAAATGTTAATTGCGGAGAGAGGATAAAACAGTCGTTTTGTTTTTCTTTCATCACCGTATATCTGATAGTGGACATAGGCCACCCACAATGACGGCAAGACCGGACTCATCAGAAAACTCATGAAATTTCCGAATTGATTGAAGATCGGATAGATTATTGATGTTTTGCCGTCAAATCTGCTTAATATATCTATGCCCAAAAGCAAAACAGTGATATTTAACATCACCATATAAAGCTTATCCGAAAGCGAATCTTTTTCAAAAACCTTCAGCGCATGAAAATAGATAACTAAAAGTATCGCAATGGAATACAAATTCAGGACGGTGTTATTTTGCAAACTCACTTCTGCTCTCTCCTTCGATTGTGGCCCACAAGAGTGTGGATATGTTGCCACTGGAACGCGCATGGCAAATGCAGTCCCTTGCCCCAAAGAAATTGTATTTATTACTATTATAATACCGCCACTGCATAAAAGCAATAAAATTGTGTGATTTTAATATTAAATAGCATAGTTTGCGTTAAAGCGTTAATAGGCGAACAGGCAGCCCCAGTGATTGGTTTGAGCAAGCATCTCAACCGACATCAGACCGGCACCTGTTTGCTCTTTTTTATTAAATGCAGCGACAATTAAAATTAATCATAATTATTTAAATAGTTATTGACAAATGTCGGAAACTTGTGTATAATATAAACGTAAATGACATTTGTCAGTTATTCGGAGGTGAGGGGTATGGCTTTGAGAGATTGGCAGCAGGCAACCGCGCAGAGCTTGTGTAAGGGTGCTTTGCACACCGGCGCTTTATATTACTGCATATATCCAAAACCGCTTTGCATGCAAAGCGCGCCGTCCACTTCCATAAAATGCTGCATTAGCGGTGTGTATGCAGGCGGAGGATTATAAAATGCCTGATACTCAAATAAAGCACATCACAAGCTCAAGAGAAGATTATCTGCGCATAATTTATGAGCTGTCGCAGCGAAATGAAACAATCCGCTCATCGGATATCGCCGAAAAGCTCGGCATTACCCGGGCCAGCGTGAGCAGGATGATGGAAGAGCTTAAAAGCTCGGGGCTTGTTGAAAAAGAAAAGTACGGCTGCATTGCGCTGACAGAAGCAGGCTATAGACTTGCTGTGCAAATAAAAACCAAACACGACATATTGGTGTCGTTTTTGGTTGATGTTCTGGGCGTAAACAGTACAACCGCCAAAATAGATGCCTGCAGAATGGAACATGCAATAAGCCAAGAAACGGCCGAAAGGTTAAATAATCAGCTTTACAAGCTGCTGAAAAACAAGGAGGAAAACTATGTCATGGGGTAACGGGTTTGGGCCTCTCGGAATAGGGCGGCGGTCCGGACGAAACGCGGGATTCTGCGCCGGGTTCGCTGCTCCCGGCTATTACGGCTGCAAGGTTGGCCGAGGAAGGGGAAGAGGCTACAGACGCATGTTCTTTGCCTCCGGTTTGCCCGGATGGGCGCGTTTCGGCTCTCCAACCGAAGCCGACGTGCACTTTGAATCGAAAGCTGATGAAAAAAAGTTTTTGGAAAATCAGCTTAAATTCCTTGAAAATCGGCTTGGCGAAGTGAAAAATCGCTTAAAACAGCTTGAAGAACCCGAAGATTAGTCCTGTCGGACAAACAAAGGCAGGTGGTAGCCTGCCTTTGTTTGTTGTGGGCTGTATTCGTCTTTAAATCAAAAACAAGCAAATTTCTGTCATATATAGTATAATAGTTTATATAAGCAGCAGTAAAATAGAACTTAAAAGCAACAGCAGTGTTATTTTCTTTTCAGGATAGAGGGTGAACACATCATGCCAAGACCGATGAAGTGGAGAAAAGTATGCAGGCTGCCCGAAAACAACAAGTTTGGGCCTCTTGATTTAAAAGCAGATTTGGATGACTGCATAAGGATGACGGTTGACGAGTATGAGACCATACGACTTATTGATTTGGAAGACTTTACGCAAGAAGAGTGCGCAAAACAGATGAATGTTGCGCGCACCACTGTTCAGGGAATTTACGCTTCGGCACGAAAAAAGATAGCTCAATCACTTGTAGACGGCAAGGTGCTTTTGATAGAGGGCGGCGAATACAAGCTTTGCGAGGGGCTCGACGGGTGCGGTCGAGGCTGTCTCAGGCACAGACGCAGGCATGGGCGCCGTTTTGCAGGCGGGGACAGGGATAGCTGATAATACTGTCGCAAGGCTTTGCCTGTTGTCCGACAAATATTATTTTTGTATTGGCAATTATAATTAAAAGTGATATAATTGATGGGCAATATTTTTGTTTGGGAGGATTACCTGTGCTTGAAATCGAAAATTTGCGTCCACAGGGCCCCCAACACCAAGAAACTGATAATAATTGAAAGGACAAAATAATGAGCGAAAATAAGACACTGAAAAATCTGATGGCGGCATTTGCAGGAGAATCCGAAGCGAACAGAAAGTACACCGCATACGCCAAGAAGGCAGAAAAAGAAGGATACCTCAACGCGGCAAAGCTGTTTAGAGCGGCAGCCGATGCCGAAACAATACACGCTCTAAAGCATTTTGAGGTAGCGGGAAAAATCGGCTCAACGGAAGATAACCTGAAAGATGCTGTAGCCGGCGAGACCTACGAATATAAAGAGATGTACCCCCCGTTTGTAGAGGAAGCCGAAGCCGAGGGTAACAAAGCCGCGGTCATGTCCTTTACTTTCGCAATGAAAGCGGAAGAAGTCCATGCCAAACTTTATAAGGAAGCGCTGGAGAACCTCGACAGCACGGAAGAAGTCTTTTATTATCTTTGCCCCGTTTGCGGAAACATTGAAAAGTCGCGGCCGGAAAAATGCAGCATCTGCGGCTTCCCCGGCGAAAAATTCATCGAGTATTAGTTTCCCGAAGTTCCCGTCCAAGCAAATCCGAACATAAAACAAGACAAGGCACTTTAATTTTCACACAGTGCCTTGTCTTTTTATATCGGCGCGTATAGATCGCCATATTTTTGCGGCGCCGACATTTCGCACCCGGCTCAAATTACGGCTGCCGCATTCCACCGCACCCAAACGCGGTAAATACCGGTCACTCTGTCCAGCCATATCTCCCTTTAAGCTCTACAAATCTGACCATTCCCATTGATCTGGTTTGTATTTCATTGTCCTCTGTCTTTGTAATAAGCATCAGCGACTGAACATGCGACGGGCCGACCGGTATAACCATCCTACCGCCCGGCGCAAGTTGTTTTATAAGCTCGTCAGGTACAGCACTCGCCGCCGCAGTCACCATAATTCTGTCATACGGAGCATGCTCCTCCCATCCCACGCTTCCGTCACCGACTTTAAAGTATATATTTGAAAAGCCCAATTTCAAAAGTCGCTTTTTGGCGTTTTCCATCAGCTCGCCGATTCTTTCCACAGTAAAAACTGTCGCCGACATTTTTGCCAGCAACGCTGTCTGAAAGCCCGAGCCCGTCCCAATCTCAAGAACCTTGCTGTCTTTTTCCGGCTCGAGTAGCTTTGTCATTTCCAGCACAAGACTGGGCTGTGAAATAGTTTGCTCATATCCTATGGGCAGGGGCATATCAAGTGATGCATACCTTTTCATGTCATCGTCGAGAAAAAACGAGCGATCCAATGAGCGAAAATATGACTCAAGCTCCTGAAAATCCACACTCTTCACCTCCAGCACTATATTTTAAATCTTTTTTTCTCGTCATAAAACAGTTTTCTACCGGGCCAAAGCAGTCATAATCAAATTATTCGTAAAAATTGTATAGCCTACGCAAAAACTGCGCTCGGTTGAGCCTCTGTCCGAAAAAACATAAACATATATAAAACTTGACAAACTGTTAAAATATATATAATAAAATTAAAACGATGAAATAAAGGGCTGGAAAGATGTTCGCATTTTGTTCCGATTCAATCACCTCGGGCGGATGAATATTATACGCAATAAACCTGTTATGCAGCTTCACAAAAGCGCTCTGCCGCAAGCTAAATAAGGGTAGAGTCGAGCTATGTAATCAAGCTAAGCTCGACGGCATTACGGCACATCAAAACACACATTTCTTAGAGATTTCGTTACTCATAATAAGGTCTCTTTCCGCATATTTTGCAAAAAGCTTACTATGAAAATGTAAGGAGGCAATACGATGAGAGAATATGGTATTGTGCTGACAACATTTGAAAACGAGCAACAGGCAAAGCCTGTAATAGATGAAATTATGAGATGTAAGCTGGCAGCATGCATTCAGGAAATTAAGATAATAAGCCATTATACATGGAATGGCGAGCTTTGCCATGAAGATGAGGTTCTGGTATTGCTTAAAACCAGAAAGGATTTGTATCCCGAGCTTGAGAAAAAACTTTTGGAGCTTCACCCGTATGATACGCCGGAAATCTTGCTTGTAGATGTGGAAAAGGGGAGCTCCGCGTATCTGGCATGGATTGACAACCAAACACAGCCCCTGTAAAGTGCACAGTCTTATTGTTTTCTACCACGGCTGTATAAGTGTGCCCACGTCCAAATAAAATCGCAGACCCAGCGATTTTGTCATAGCTATTATATCCGAATAACAAACAGGCTTTTTTCTATCTTTGCGTGACATAAGACAAACAGTTTTCACATAGGTCGAGCTTTTGGCATTGTTGTCACATCAACCTGCATTTAGGGTCGCAACACAATTTCGCCCCATTGCTTTTGCCCTGTGAAGGATCGAACGTGTTTATCCATACAGGCTCGGTGATTAACTGCCACGGCTTGTCCGGGTCAAGCTCTGCGCCAAGTGTACCCGTTATCACCTCTACATCCGGCTCCCCTGCCTCCGCCATTCGGCTTCCGTGCCAGTAAAAATACACGTGGTCGCCGTCTGCCAAATAACAGCCATCCGCCACAGCCATCCGGTTGCCATTCATATCGGTCAGATGACCGCATAAAGTAAAGGGGCCGAGAGGGTCATCAGCGACGTATACTTCCGACATTCCGGGACCGCTTAGATACCATTTGCCGCGAAAGCATACGACGGCAGGGCTGTAACGCAGATGCGGTATACCAATATCAACATGCTTCCAGTTCACAAAATCTTCAGTAATATATGCCACCGAATAGCTCGGATACATTATCCATTTGCCGTTGTGATACACGACACTCGGATCGGATATAGAGCGATAATCTTTTATCGATCGAGGATCCTCTTTCGTCAGGCTTGTGTCAAGCCATCGTCCGCTCGGTATATCCTCAATGGGCAGCGGATTACAGTAAGTTTTCACGTTTTTCATGACATTTTACCTCATGTAGTTGTTGGGAAACACTCATATTCAAGGCGCAGTCAGCATTTTCCATGAAGCCGCTAATCATATTACGGACATCAAGTGTTTTTACAGATTATACCTGATTGTATTGCCATAATCAAGACAGCCAGGCGAACTAAGTCGGCCTGGCTGCTTTATTTAATTGATAGTAGTATTCTTCCTATATCTAAGAGGTTGATATTGCCGGAATTTTAAATTAATTGAGCCCGGTGAAATTCAAAACCTCAGCAACCTTGGACGAGAGCGCTCAAACTGGGCTTAGCAACATACAGGATATCGAATTCTCCTTCAAAATCTATGCCTTCCACAGTCATCCGATATTCGCAACAGCCGGGGCAGCCTTTTTCACAGAATGTTACGGTAAAAGGCTCGCTGATTTCTATTTCGATTTCATCAATATTATCGCCCTCAACATAATACTCTTTCAGATAGTTCCAGCTGCTGACACATTCAACAACACCGTTACATACTCTTTCCAGCTTAAATAACAGGTTTACCTCAACCTCATGCTCCCGGCCTTGTTCGTCCGAGGCCTCAAACACTACAAGGCTGGAAAAATCGAATTTTATCTGAGGCTTGTACAAGCGCGTGGTGTCTACCACTACGCGGTCCAAGACAAATGTTTGATTTCTCTCGACACTGCCATCATCAATTGCGAAAATTGCGTCCTGAGGGTTGAAGCCGCATTCCAGAAAAATCTTTGCAGCTGGCTTGCTTGGTTGAACATTAAAGTTCCTGCATCCGCAATTGCGTCCATTGACGACAAATGACATTTGCACATTCTCCTTATTCATATACTTCTTGAGCTTACGCTCACTATTATAATATGAAGGAGAGGCGTATTGAGTTCGTCCGGCGCAAGCAGACCCCAAACGGCACAAGCGATTCACGAAATATTTCAATATTGCTGTTTAGCCCGGGATTTTGGATTATTATAAGCTAAAAAATTGCAACTCCGCTAAACCGGGCATATTATTTTCCCTCACCTGCTTATCTTGATGTCATTGGGGGTCAGTGAGTGGGTCACAAAAGCAAACGACGCCAGAGTTTTTGCCGGACAAGGCAACCCCTCTGTCAAGCGTCGGGTGATTGGCTATCTATACAGAGGGTGTTTTAATGGCTTTTACATGTTGATACGAAATTACATAGACAAATAAATAACAGCTTTGTATAATTGTTGTAGCGCCATGGAAGATCTTGCAGCTCAATTACGACTATACGCCTGCTGCTAATATCAATTTAAGTTGACAGGCAATATCAACGGAGGTTGTTTATGAGCACTCGTACAAAAGCAAAGGTCGAACTCTACAACGGTGAGCCGGCAATAATGATCAACGAGACGCCTTATCCACCTATGCTTATAACTACTCGGATCTCCGATCCCGAGTACCTAAAGAGATTAGGTGAGGCGGGACTCAAAATATATTTTGTTGTAGCTGACACACATTGGAACCGGCCGGGCGACGATAAAAACCCGTCGGGACTCGAGCGGACTTTAGCCGATTTGGAGCTGCTGCTGTCCGCTGTGCCCGATGCCTATGTCATGCTCCGCCTGAACGTCAGCCCGCCGCCCGAGTGGGTCAATTCTCATCCCGAAGAGATGGTCACCTTCTCCGACGGCTCGCATGAGCGCACTATTTGCACCTCGGTCGGAAATGAGCCTATAGACGGAATGCATTCGCTGTGCTCCGAGGCCTGGAGAAGGGACGGAGATGCGGCGCTTGCCGAGTACTTTGACGAGCTCGAAAAATCCCCTTATTTTGACAGAATTATTGGCTTCTTCCTATGTGCCGGCGGGACAAGCGAGTGGTATTATCCGCACGGCCTCGTGAAAAGCGGGGGCGCTTATGGCGATTTTTCCGAGCCGTTTCGAAAGGAATATGAAAAATACCTGCGGGCAAAGTATGGGGACGAGGAAACGCTTCGCCGGGTTTGGAAGCGTCCCGACGCCACTTTCGAGCGCCCGATTATTCCCGAGCCGTCCGAGCGGCAATATATATGGGAGGCTGACGACCGGATATTTGCCGCTCTGCGGAATTGGGAAGTCGAAGGCCGCACAATCGGTATGAAGCTTGACATGGAGGCAAAGCTGCCGGCAAGCATCGGTGTGTTCCTCAATGCCAACGGATATGCTCATGTCGCCGATTTCTTTGCGGCATGGCACGAGGCCACCGCAAACACCATAGTGCATTTCTCACGCACACTTAAAAATCGCTATCCGGATTTGCTTGTCGGTGCGTTTTATGGCTCTTTGGGCTGCACTGAATATTTTGAATGTTCGACGGCTACCGGTACGCTCACCATTCTCGACTGCGGTACGGTTGACTTTCTTGCGGCGCCCGGCGTTTACAACAACCGCGAGCCCGGCGGAGTTGTTGCCCAAAGGGAGATGCAGGACTCGTTTAGACTGCGCAACATGATTTATATATGCGAGGACGACTCGCGTACCCACCGCTGCGGGCCGTGGATGCAGCGCGAGGCGATGGCTCTTTACACTTTAAAGGACTCTTTGGAGACGCTCAAGCGCGATTTCGCCCGCAATATATGTGAAGAGATCTACGGCTGGTGGTTCGACATGGGCGGCGACTGGTACGACGACCCCCATATTCTGGCTCTGTTTAAAAGACAGCGCGAGATTGCCGATTTTGCCTACAACATCGACCGGACAAAGAAAAACGAAATAGCGCTTATTTACGACACTCAAAGCGTGCATCATGTGTCATCCCCGACAAACGCTCTTGTGCTCGATTTCTATCGCACCTCCGACCTGCACCGGATCGGCGCACCTGTGGACTGGTATTTCCACGACGACATGGCCCGTCCGGATATGCCCGACTATAAAATGTATGTGATGCTCAACTGCTATTATCTTACCGATGCAGAACGCAAAGCCATTTTCGATAAAGCCCGCAAAAACGGCGCAACCGTGGTGTGGCTGTACGCCCCGGGGTTTATTTGTCCGGACGCCAACCCCGTTATGGACGCAGAGAATATCGCAAATACAGTGGGGATGAACATTGTCATGGAAGCAAAAACCGCATTCCCCTATTTCCACGTCGACACAAGTCACCCGGCGATGAGTTTAGCAAGCGCAACCCGCCGTTACGGTCACATTGACCGCGATGTACATAGCAACATTTGGATCACCCCGACGGTACTTCCTCCGGCATATCAAAACCCTGTGTTTTATATCGACGACCCGGAAGTCGATATATTAGGACGCTATTCCTCCAACGGAAAGCCTGCGCTCGCCGTTTCGTACAAGCACGGGTTCCCGAGCGTTTACTGCACCGCAAAGATACTGCGCAGCGAGCTTCTCGCTTCGCTTGCGAAGTGGTCGGGCTGTCATATTTACACAAGCTCGGACGATGTGCTGTACGCCAGCGAAAATTTCGTCGCAATCCACGCAAGTTACGACGGCAAGCGTGTGATTCACTTCAAGCGTCCGTGCTCGCCCTTTGAAGTTTACGAACGCCGCTATTACGGACATAATGTTACCAGCATTGAAGTTGAAATGAATCTCGGGGAAACCAAGATGTGGTCGCTTATGGGAGCGTTTTAACAAAAAATAAAGGTATTACTTACTGTGTGAAAATTGCATTGTTTGCGCTGTTGACTGTCTCGCTTTTCGCTGCCACGGCATATGGTAGCTCAAGTGAAGGCACAGGCAAAATCGATGCACTCAAAACCACAGATACCGCTACCGAAGTCAAGCGCTGTGCCCGTTCTGCCCGACGAGGGCCTTAACGTCTACTCGCCCAACTTTCTCTGCCGGCATGTTGCGTTTGCCTCCGAGGCGGAAACGGGAGAGCCTATCAGCGCCGATTCAAGAGGAAATGCCGGCAATAATATTGTCCTCGCGTAATATTGTCCCGCGGGCTTATTACATTGGCGAGATATACTGTTGGGGCGGAATATCGTTTATCTTCGATGGCAAATCGCGCGATTTTGCCTCCGCACACCCTATAAAAGGCCGTTGTGACTCCAATGGATAGGACACTTGAAAAGTATAAAGGAGCCACAAAAATAATCATACCATTATAATATAAACAACTCCGGCATAATAGCAACATAAAACCCTGACAAGCCTAACTTGACAGGGTTTTTCGTATAATGTTCTATTTGATTTCGGTGTTTTTTTGCTGTATATTGCGCTAATCAAACTTGAACGAATATATATCCGCGTCGCTCATTGTAATTTCCATCACCACCGGTTTGCCTGCAAGGTCGGCCGGCGAGCCGCTTTTAAATCCGACAAGGCGGTCGGTTTTGTCGCCGAAAATCTCATCCGATTCTATGGACGAGCCGTCTTCGGCTGTAAGTTTTATGTATATATATCCTATTGCCGATGTTGAGAAGTTAATGCGCAGCTCGGAGCCTTCATACACAAACGGTTTTGTTACAACCTTTTGAGGCTTATATGTAGCATTGCGCGAGACAAATCCGTCAAGTCTTATCGTGTAGCGGTGCAGCTCGGCCGGGATTCCCATCCAGTGTTTGGCCATCAGATACATCGAAATTTCGTTGTCGGTGCCAGGATAAACGCCGGGAGTTTCAATCATGCCCAGCGCGGGGTAACAGTCACCATAAACCCAGTTGTGCGGCTCCTCAGGCCCCGGACGTATGAACGCTTCATCAAAACGGTTCCATTTAAAGCCGTCACGCGAGTTCATAAATACACAGTCGGTCAATGCCAGTCCATAGCGCGGAGAAAGTTTAATGCGCTCGAGCCGCTCTTTTTTGCCGCACAGCTTTTCAAAGCTGTCATTCCACTCCTTGCGTTCAATATACCGGGTGGGAAAGCCGACAAAAACGTGGTCTGCACGGTAGTAGCGCGAGATGCAGTTGGTGTAAAGCGGAATGTCGTCGCCATCGCCGAAATCGAGCAGCCGCGGCTCGCTCCAGTGTCTGAAATCCTTTGATACTATATAGCGAATATCGCGCACCGGCGTATCCTCCGGGCTTTGCGCCGGGTGATAGCCGCGGAAATATACAATATATATCTCACGGTCCGGGTCCCACAGGGCAACATTGAGCGAATCAAACGCGCCCTCCCGTGTTATCTCCCATCCCTTTTTGAAATGTATGCCGTCGGGGCTTGTAAAACACCACAGCCCCCTGTTGTACTCGGCTATTCCCTTATAAATCTCATCGGGACTGCAGGCAGGATTAGAGTCGCGCATCACAAAGAAGTTGTCAAATTTGCTTGTGCTGCGGTCAAGGATAATATTATTTTCCTTTGAACCGCCAAACTCACATAAACCGAGCCGGGGTTTTACCCAGTTTATACCGTCGGTACTTTCGGCATAGCAAATGCATATATCGTCTATTGTGTGCTGGGTCTTATCCGGGTTCATCGTCTGCCACCCGAGATAATACATGCGGTATATGCCATTTTTGTCTTTAAAGAAGTTGTGATAATCGCTGCCGTCGCCTTCCCACGGCTCGTCATGCACCAATACGCATTCGCGTCTTATGGGACTGTGGAGTTTCAGCGAAGCTGTCGTTTTATCCGTATCTATTATGTAATTGTCCCAGAAAAGCTCCCGCCTTTTCCCGATATAAAGCATAGGAATAGCCTCCTTGAAATGATTTGAATGGGTGAGTTATCCCCCTCTGTTTCGCAGAACCGGTAAAGCAAGCTTTTGCAGCAATTCGTTGTATTTTATCATGGGATTATTTTGACTTGTTTTGAAACAACTGTCAATATAGTAAAACATTACGGTTTTGCTGTCAAGACTAAGTGCTGTAAATTGTAACCCTTGAATGTAGATTTGTCGACTATGTATTCTAATTACAGTACCGCTCAATATTCTTATAAAGCGAATCTTCATTTTTATATAGACAAACGCAAAAGCGTGATATATAATTATGGAAATATATATAATATTTGGCTGGTGGATATAATGAAAACAGAAATACTTGATTATATAAACAGCCTTGAAATCATTGATACGCACGAGCATCTTCCGGCGTTTGAGGAAAGAAGACAACCAAACGATGTAATCGGCGAGTTTCTGATTCATTATTTCAGCGTTGACCTTGTATCCGCCGGGATGTCGCAAACGGGGCTTGACAAGGTGCGCGGCGAAGAATTGTCCGTTTTGGAGAAATGGGACTTAATTGAAAGGTACTGGCAGGCAAGCAGATTTACCGGCTACGGTCAGGCTATAGCTTTAGCCGCAAGAGATATTTACGGCATTGATGAAATAAACAGGAACAGTATCGAGGAGCTTAACAGACGATATCTGGAAAGCTACAATGAGCAGCACTATCATAAGGTGCTCAAGGAGAAATCAAAAATAAAGGTTGCCTTGCTCGACCGCTCCGGTGAAAGAGAATGGGACAAAAACTATTTTATAATGTCTCACAATATAGGCTCGCTTATTTACCCGTCAAGCTTTAACGAGATTTCCGGCATCGAAAAGGAAACAGGCATCGTCATATACACATTTGATGATTATCTTCGTGCCTGCGAAAAATTAATCGATAGTTTATATTCTACCAGCAAAATACTCAAATGTGCGCTTGCATATCAGCGTTCGCTTGATTTTACAAGGACAGAAAAGACCGTCGCCGAAAAATGCTTTAATAAGATAATTGGCAGCAAAAATCACAGCAATACATCAGGCGGTTTTGCGTGTGACATCGAGCTTTCAAACTATTTGTTCCATTACATCGTCGGCCTTGCACGAGAGCGTGGCATGGTGATGCAGATACATACCGGAATACAGGAAGGCAACGGCAATATACTTTCCAACAGCCACCCGGCGCTTTTAAACCGCATTTTCCTCGATTACCCTGATATGAAATTTGACATTTTCCACATCGGCTATCCATATCAAAGCGAACTTGGCGTCATGTGCAAAATGTTTAAAAACGTCTATATCGATATGTGCTGGGCGCATATTGTGTCGCCGGTTGCCTCAAGACATATCCTCGACGAGTGGCTGGAGTTTATACCGTATAGCAAAATAAACGGGTTCGGCGGCGACTATTGCTTTGTCGACGGTGTATATGGACATCAATATATCGCGCGCAGAAATATCGCCGAGGTGCTTTCGGAAAAAGTCGTGTGCGGCCTGTTTTCGGTCAGCGAGGCCTGTGAAATCGCTAAAGCGATTCTTTTCGACAATCCGGCCCGGCTGTTTGGTATAGAAGATTAAAAATATTTCCCGGGTAAACCCCGCCAACATGCCGGCTTTCATCTCCCAATAAAAACGGGCAAAGCAAAACTTTGCAGTTTGCTTTACCCGTTTTCTTATTTTTGTATATCAGCCGTAGAAGACATCCATGGTTTTTTCTATGCTTGCATTTACCTGTTTTCTGTATTTCCCTATAATCGAAGCGACATTGCTGTCCCCACCGTCGACTGCCGTTATAACCGCGCCGTTGAGCGCCGATGTCCAGCCATAAATGATTCCCACGTCGAAATATTGTGTATCGCGGATGATTTTGAGCATTTCAATCGATTCTTCGTTGCGCAATCCTTTTTGAGATATGGTTACGTCGTATAACACCGGCGTAACATCCTTGTAGCTTACATACGCCATAGCGTCGAGTATCGCGCCGGTTTGGCTTGGATTTTGATTTGTGACCGGAATAACTAAAACATACGCCTGCCTTGTTTTGACCGAAAAATAACCGGGCTGGGCTTCTTCAAATTTAGGCATGGGCACAATTCCGTAAGTGTCATCCATTGTCCTGAGTCGCGTGGCGGCTTTCAGCTCCGCACATGTGAAAAGCGCCCTTCCGTTCATGAAAATATTTTCATAGTGGAATTTGCTGTCGATTGCCTCGTTTGCGTTGATATAATAACCCTCTGTCCCGAGCAACTCCGCGACTTTTGTGCTCACGTCAAAGAACCGCTGGGTTTCAAGCGCAAGTATCGGGTAACCCTCGTCGTCCTTGCCTATAAAACGTTCGCCGGACCCCAGCAGCAGGGCAAGTGTTCCCGCATTAAACGAAGTATAGCCGTATATGCAGTTCCCGTCGGCATTCCAGCTGAAGCTTTCGTCTCCGTTTAGATTTGCTCCGGCTTTGACAAGCTCTGCGAATTTGTCAAATGTCCAAGTGCCGTCCTTCACAAGTCCGTAGGGGCGCCCGAGGTTCATGTCCACAAACAAATTTTCATTGAAGAACAGGCACCATGTGCCCTGGAGCGTCGATACGTTTATATCGTTTGCCGCAAAATACAGCGCTCCGTTTTTGCCGATAGCACCTTCGGTGCGCAGCTTCTGGCTCCACCAGTCGCTCTCAAGATTGATTTCAAGTATTTGCGACAAATCATAAAACATGCCTTCTATCGCAAAAGCGCCAATATAGCTTGTGTCACCTGTCCAGCCCGGGCAAAATATTGCGTCGTATATGTTCTCCCCGGCTTTGATAACAGTGGTCATTTTGCTGTAAATGTTATCTATGATCTCTTCCACAACATTAATTTTAAGATTAAAATTTTTCTCGATTTGCCGGTTGCGGGTATAAATTGCGTCGTCGAGAACTTCGCCTGTCATGGTTTCGTGGTCGAGGTGTTCATAAAAGCCCCAGGTTGTGGTTGTGTTCAGCATGGTGAAATCTTCTCCGCCAAGATCGAGGGAAGGGAATATGTAGCTCTCCTCTTCTTCTCCCGCAGTCTGAGTGGTGTCCGCCGAATCCGACGCGCCCCCAGAAGCAGGAGCAGGGCTGCCCGCGCAGGATGCGAGAAGCGAAATCAACAATAACAGGAACGCTAATAGCAGGGCCGCAAGCTTTTTGTTCATAACACCGTGCCTCCTATGTTATATAGACATGCGCCGCTACTTTTGTAGCAGCAGTTTGTATGATTCAATTATATTACTAAAAAAGCCCAATGTCAATGATTTACATATTGTGCTTTTTTATATATTACATATATATTTTGCTTTTTGTTTCCATGATATGGGATTGCTCGAAAAAGGAAAAAGAAACTCCGGCACAACGCTATGCGCCGGAGTTGAGATAACTAATTAAAATCCGAGTTTATTGATGAAAGACTGCTGCAATTAACCGTTTCTCCGAATGGCGGAACGGTTGTATTCAGCCTTTTCGCATAAGGCATGGTATTCCGGTTATAAACGACCCGACACAGCATGATGTTGCATGCTTTATAAGCCCTCACTATTTTAAACCCCATCTATTGTAGAGGCAATGCAAAAAGCGCGGCGCAGTGACACACTGTCCTGCGCCGCGCCCTTTAGTGTAACTTCAGTATATATGCTCAACTATTGAAATAGAGCATAAATAACGACAAGTCCATTTCGTTATGAGGCGTATCTTCGGAGCAGGTGCCCGGTTAGCTTTCATAGAAATTTACTAATCTCATTAGTAATGTTGCTACCTGTGCTCGAGTTGCATATCCGACGGGATCGAGCTCGGTTGCACTTGCTCCTTTGATTATTCCATTGCCAACAGCCCACTTCATCGCAGAGATCGCCCAGTCCGAAACTTCATCCAGGTCGTTATATACGCTGAGATCTGCAGTTGCTGAAAGATCATAGTGTTTGTAGGCTGCGTATCTGTGCAGAATAACCGCAATCTGTTCGCGAGTGATAGGATCATCCGGACCGAATGTGTTTTCGTCGTATCCTTTTACGAGACCTATCTCATCTCCCCAAATAACAGCTTTTTCATACCATGTGCCGGGAATAACGTCCTCGAACCGATTTTCAACAACCGGTTCCGGCTCGTCCTCAAGTCTCCAGAGCGCTGTTATCAGCATTGCTCTCGTCATGTTGGAGTCAGGCTCAAACATGTTATTGGAAGGTAAGTAGAACAAGCCGCGCAGGAGCACGAAGTCTACTCCTTCATGGTACCAGCTGCTTGGGTCAAGGTCATTGAACCGTTCGCTCGGACAATAATGCTCATTTTCAGGCTCTGTTACCGGTATTATCGGCTCAAATCTTGCTTCTATCGTGTGGTTAGCTGTTACATAGGAGAACGTATAAGATTCAACTGCGCCAACACTGGTACCGTCCACAAGCACATCGGAGATTTTGTAGCCCTGGTTAGGAGCAATCTCAAATATCGCGCTACCCAGCTCTACCACATGCACGGTACCGGAAGGAGTAATTTTGCCTCCGGTGCCGGCAGTTGCCGTTATAGTATAAATGTTGCCCGGAACATACGGTACTCCGCCGACTATATAAGATCTGAAATTAGCCGTAATTGTAATGTCCTCTGCCGGCATAATAAATACCGTAGACGCCGACTTTGGGTCACCGAATGTGCCGGCTCCCGACGAGGTCCATTTGTCAAAATTATGCCCAAAAAATGCAGTTGCCGCTATCTCTATAACCTCACCTTCCGGATAATATCCGCTCACATCGGTTCTAATAAAACCACCTTTACCGGCTTTTATAGTAAGCGAATACATTCGTTTGAAGGTGACATGAATAGAGTGATTGGTGGTTACCTCTTCAAAAGTATATTTTCCGCCGTATTCATCACCGTCGTATTCGACCGGTTCTCCATCTACAATAACGCTATCGATAACATAGTTCTCTTTTGGAGAAATGGTGAAGGTTATGCTCTCGCCCTTGGTTACCTCCACTTCACCGGCGGGTTCAATTGTGCCGTTGCCATCTGTTGATGCAGTTATAGTAACAAATTGCACGATGATTATTTCTAACGTGTCCACAGCAAAGCCTTTATAGTACACGTCATCTCTCCAGCAATCGACATCCGCATATACCCAGTAAATCCCGACCGCACACGGAGGTTCCGGCGACCCCGGCGACCCATTATCATTATATGTAATTGTCACCGGAAGACCCTCAGGAACGGTCGAAGCGGTCACTATATAATCCTCCCCGGTATAAGGATGAACACCGGTACCATATAGTACAATTTGCACCTCAAAGGGAGGAGTTTCGTACTCGTAAGCTCCTATATCTATCTGACCGCCCTGAACACGTCTGTCCCCTTTCAAATCCACTAATGCCGCAGAGTTTGGCACATAATCAGGGTGTTTGACTTTCGAGCCCTTATTTACAAGCAGTGAGTTAAAGGCTGGAACATAATTCTTGGTGCTATCAAAAAGATCTTCGTTTCCGGTTAGGTTGATATTGTTCTGATTTATAGCCGAACCAGATGCCGCAGTCCAATCTATGACATCCAGATTCTGTATGGCGTTATATTCAAACCAGAAGTTTCCACCCTTGTTTGAGTTTGCAACCTGTCTGCAGCCG
>DGDL01000015.1:10357-54431 GCA_002385415.1 Clostridiales bacterium UBA3953 | reverse complement strand
AGATACAAGTTGCGCTCGATGTTGGTCGCGTCAACTATATTTATTATGCCGTCCGGCTTTTCGTTTATAATAAAGTCGCGGGAAACTATCTCCTCCATCGTATAGGGGCGAAGCGAGTATATGCCCGGCAGGTCGACCACCGTTACCTTGCGGTTTTTTACGCTGCGCACGATGCCCGACTTTTGCTCGACGGTCACGCCGGGAAAGTTGCCGACATGCTGGTTTGAGCCGGTCAGCGCATTGAAAAGAGTGGTCTTGCCGCAGTTTTGATTGCCTGCCAGCGCGAAAACGAGTGGGCGGCTCATAGCTCTGCCCCCGCCTCGCTTTCTTCGATTTTCTCAACCTCGATGTTTTGCGCTTCGTTCAGCCGCAGGGTAAGCTCATATCCTCGTATGTTTATTTCGATTGGGTCTCCGAGCGGGGCGGCTTTCCGAAACGTCAGTTTCGTGCGGGGAATCAGCCCCATATCAAGCAACCGCAGCCGCAGCGCGCCCTCTCCGCGGACAGCGCGAATAACCGCCCTCTCGCCCGCTTTCAGTTTATCAAGTGTCATAGTAGTCACCGCAACCTGCATTATATTTATATCTGTGTTTGAGTTAGTGTCGTCTAACTTTAGTATAGCACAATGACGGCATCATGTCAATCCGATATGATTAAATATGATTAAATATTGTCATGTATTGTCGGCGGCAAAGCCCAAAGCGCCGGTTTTCGTTTAAAATTCATTTAAAATTCACTTTACGCTATTGAACGCCGGAATATAATGTGATATAATCGGAAAGGTCTGTTGCTGTAGCCGCGCAGATGCCCGCCGCTCTGCCGGTCATGGCATACACAAAGGCATAAACGCAAACGAATAAAAGGGAGCTATAAATTTATAATGAAATTACGAAACATCGCAACATTCATACTGGCGGGAGCGCTTGCATTGTCGCTGGTATCCTGTGCGGACAACGGCCCGGACAGCGGAGACAACTCGACCGGCTCGGATACGGTGCAGACAGTTGATTTCGATTACGACGCCGGTCTGACAAGCGAAGGTTTTTTTGAAGGCATCAAAGCCACCGATTATGTTACCCTGCCGCAGTATAAGGGAGTTTCGGTTCCGGCGTCAGTGCTGGTCGCGTCCGACGAGGCGCTTTCGCATCAGATAGATAGTATTCTTGCAAGCTACACCGAATACGAGAAAGTATACGACCGCGAGGTCACCGGCGAGGACACCGTCAACATCGACTATGTCGGCAAAATCGACGGCGTGGAATTTGAAGGCGGCAGCACCAAAGGTCAGGGCACGACCGTCACCATCGGTGTCACCGCATATATCGAGGGTTTTCTTGAGCAACTGGTCGGACACAAGCCCGGCGAAACATTTGATATAACGGTCACCTTCCCCGACCCGTACGAGTATAACGACGAATTGAGCGGCAAAGAGGCGGTTTTCACCGTCACCATCAACTATATTCAGGGCGACCCCATAGCCGCCGAGCTTACCGACGAGATTGCCGCCGATTACGGGTTCGCCAGCAAAGAAGAGCTGGTCGCCGACATCAAGGAATGGATTGTTTCACAGCA
The DNA here is from genome assembly GCA_002385415.1 of Clostridiales bacterium UBA3953. Taxonomy (GTDB): domain Bacteria; phylum Bacillota; class Clostridia; order Oscillospirales; family CAG-272; genus DTU078. The sequence continues at coordinate 52,859 of DGDL01000015.1, read as the reverse complement.
GAAACTTGAATTTTTCGGCGATATTGTGGCCGACGCCGAGTGCAGCGAAATACCGGACGCCATACTTGACTATATAAAAGGCGAAGAAATCGCATATTACGAGAGCATGGCCGCCATGTACGGCATGGACATAAACTCGTTTGTAAGCGCATATACCGGCTATGAATCGCTTTCGGCTTTTCTTGAATCGAGAAACGAGCTTTATAAAGAGACTGCGATAAACTATCTTGTTGTGCAGGCTATCGCCGAACAGGAAGGGCTTGGTGTATCCGAGGAAGACATCAAAAACTACGGCTACGAAGATTATATCGAAACATACGGCAAATCTTATATCAAGCTTTTCCTTCTCACAAATAAAATTGTGCCCGACTTTGTTGTCGAAAACGGAGTTGTGGCCGACTAAGCAAAACAAAAAACAAAACCGCCGCCCGACTGGAAAGTCGGCTGGCGGATTTTTTATCTTTAAGTACACCGGTTGCCCGGTTACAGCACTTTTCCGTGGCGCAGCTCGATTTGATAGTATAGATTGCCGAGCGTCGAGGCGGTGAGCGCGCCGAGCGCGACGGTTATAGCCGCAGCAGGTATCCATAGTATCGCGTGCTTTATCACGAGCGCGCCGTATACCACCTGCATCGCTTCTGCCAATATGGTCAGCGCAAAACATGTCCAAATCAGGTTGCGCACACGCAGGCGTTGACGCTGGGTTTTAAGGTTGGTTGTGCGAAACTCCGGCTCGGCGAAAAGTCCCGCATGGCGGTTTGTCACGCCGACAAGCGTCATGCAAAACATGAACATGAGCACAGCAAACACAAGCGAGCATACCGATGCCAACACCGTATGAACAAACTGCATGCGCAGCGCGTCCGGGCGGTTTAGGGTGGCAAGCGCATAGTGTTTGCTTGCGAATATATAGTTGTAAATCCCAAGCGCGGCGGTCAGGACGGCGTATATGGACGCCACAGTCGGCAAACTACGCTTGCATTCGTTTGCCCTGTATAGATAAAACGCCGCAGCAAGCAGCAGCAGCGCGGGCAAAAAGTCGGGAACCAGGTTAAAGCCGTCTGCATAAAAGTCCAGCCCCGCAAACATCGCAAGCGATATGAGCGTGAATGCCGGCTTCATTTTACCGAGCAGCTCCAGCCCCATGTCGCGCGGCTGCTCGGCAAGCTCTGCCGCGAGCGACCGGTCAAACACCGGATCTTTGCGCAGGCGCCTTAAATAGAGCCTGAACCGGATGACCCAGACAGTCGAAAGCAGGACGGTAAAAACTAAGTTAACCAGCAGCAGCATGTGGCTGAGCTGGGCAAGTTTTATTCGCTCATACGCGACGACCGGCCCCTCGAACTCGGAATAATACTGCTGTGAGGGCAGATATTTCAGCTCGGGCAATACATTAAGCACCGCGCGCCCGACCGCAAACACGCCGGATATAATGCGGGGCGCCTTTGTCTTTGCCGCACTTTGACCGTGGCGCAGCGCCAGATACGACGTGCCGTCGTACAGGTAATGGAATGCCGGCAAAAGGTACATGGTCTCGAGAACCGCGAACGCAAGCGTGAAAATCAAAATAAAGGTTTTTTCGTTGTATCCTACGGACATCCTTACCGGCAGGCTTACTATGCGGATTACCGAAATGCGAAGCAGCATCGAAAAGCGATTTCTCGCCTCTTCGATGGACGGCGAAACCGGCTCCAGCATTTTCAGGCCCGACACAATCAAAAGGTAGCCAAGCGCATCGGGCACAAGATCAACAACGTCTAAATTGGGGTTGAGCAAAAACAGCGCGCCTGCCGCACACCGCGCCAGCGCCCGCACAACAGGGCTAACAGTCCGCTTTCTGCGAGGTTTTACGTTTCCCATATCTCTCTCATCCTGTCCTACACGCTCCGTATCCTCTTGTCGCTTTATACCGGCTGTAAAAATATTCATTCACCCGCCGCCAGGCGAGACGGCGGGTGTTTTTATGCTCGTCGGCATCACGCATTATGCCGATTATACGACATTTTCGCCGAACCCGCAGCATTTCTTGTATTTTTTGCCGCTGCCGCAGGGACAGGGGTCGTTGCGTCCGACTTTTTCGGATTTTTTCACTACCTTTGGTTGGGGCTTTTCGGTTTGCCCGCCGGCAAAACCTTCGCTTGTCACCCTGGACACCTCAACGCGCTTTATCTCACGCTCGCGCGGCATGGCCGAAAGTATCATGCGCACCGTATCATCCCGGATGGATTCGACCATCTCGTCGAACATCTCGGCGCCGATGATGCGGTATTCGTTTATCGGCTTGCGCTGGGCATATGCGTTGAGCTGGACATTGTCCTTGAGGTCGTCCATCGCGTCAAGGTGCTCCATCCACTTCCTATCGACGTTTCGGAGGAGTATGACCCGCTCGATTTCGCGCATATTGTCGCCAAAAAGCTCCTCTTTGGAGGCATAGAGCTTCATCGCGCGCTCGCGCAGAACTTCGGTTATATCCTCCGGCTGCAGGCCCATAAGCTCTTCTTCGCTGAAATGAAAGTCGTCCGGCCCGCACAGAAGGCCAAAGTATTTGCTCTTGAGCCCCTCAATGTCCCACTGCGTCTGGTCCTCGCCGACAAGGAACTGCGCCGCGGCGCTTTCTATCGAGCCGTTTATCATGTTTATGATGTCCTCGCGCAAGTCTTTGCCGTCAAGCACATGCCGGCGCTGCTCGTATATAATCTTGCGCTGCTGGTTCATCACGTCGTCGTATTCAAGCACGGTTTTGCGGCGCTCGAAGTTGTTGGCCTCAAGCTGTTTTTGAGCGTTTTCGATTGAGTTTGAAAGCAGTTTTGCCTCGATTGGCTGGTCCTCCGGCAGCCCCAAGCGCTCGACAAGCGTCATAATGCGCTCCGAGCCGAAAAGCCGCATAAGGTCGTCCTCCAGCGAAAGGAAAAACCGCGATTCGCCGGGGTCGCCCTGGCGTCCGGCACGTCCGCGAAGCTGGTTGTCGATGCGGCGGCTTTCGTGGCGCTCGGTGCCGACGACGAAAAGTCCGCCCAGCTCGCACACTTTCTTATACTCCGGCTCTATCTGCTTTTTGAACTTTTCATACAGCTCGCGGTAAACGACGCGCGCGTCCTGCACCTCCTGCGAGACGGACTCGGACGAACCCATGGCCAAAATTATGACCTCTTCGTCGTAACCCATCTTCTTCATTTCCTGGCGCGCCAAAAACTCGGGGTTGCCGCCCAGCATGATGTCGGTGCCTCGGCCTGCCATGTTGGTGGATATTGTGACCTGACCGAGCCTGCCTGCGCCGGCTATAATCTCGGCTTCCCTTTCGTGATACTTTGCGTTCAGCACATTGTGGGGTATGCCCTGGAGCTTCAGGAGTTTTGAAAGCTCCTCCGACTTTTCTACCGAAATCGTGCCGACAAGCACCGGCTGGCCTTTTGTGTGACATTCCTTTATTTGCTCTATTATCGCAAGCAGCTTGCCGCGGCGGGTCTTGTAAACCGCGTCGTCGTGGTCGATGCGGATCATCGGCTTGTTTGTGGGTATCGCCACAACGTCAAGCCCGTATATCTCGCGAAACTCCATCTCCTCGGTCAGCGCGGTACCCGTCATACCCGAGAGTTTCTCGTACATGCGGAAATAGTTCTGGAAGGTGATGGTGGCAAGCGTGCGGTTTTCCTTTTGGATTTTGACGCCTTCCTTTGCCTCTATCGCCTGGTGCAGGCCGTCCGAATAGCGTCTGCCCGGCATAAGCCGGCCTGTGAAAGCGTCGACAATAATAACCTCGTTGTCTTTGACGACATAGTCCTCGTCCCTGTGCATGATACCATAGGCTTTGAGAGCCTGCTGGATATGATGGGCTATGGTCGAGTTTTCCGGGTCGGAAAGGTTTGAAAGCCCGAAAAACTTTTCCGCTTTCGCTATGCCCGAGGCGGTGAGCACGGTTGTCCTTTTCTTTTCATCGACAATATAATCGGCGTCGACGTCGTCGTAAACCTCTTTGGTGTCCATCTCTTTGATGCGATAGGGGCGCAAGGTGCGCACCAGGCGGTCTGCCATCTCGTACAGTTCGGTCGATTCCTCGCCCTCGCCCGATATGATAAGCGGGGTGCGCGCTTCGTCAATGAGGATGGAGTCGACCTCGTCCACAATCGCATAATGATGGCCGCGCTGTGTTACCTGCTCTTTGTATATCGCCATGTTGTCGCGCAGGTAATCGAAGCCCATCTCGTTGTTTGTGCCGTAGGTTATGTCGCAGGCGTATGCTTTTTTCTTTTCGTCCCTGGTTTGATTGTGGATGATAAGACCGGTCGTCAGACCGAGAAAGTCATATACCCTGCCGTTTTCCTCCGAATCTCGCCTTGCAAGGTATTCGTTTACGGTGACTATATGCACGCCTTTCCCGGTAAGCGCGTTCAGATAGGCGGGCAGGGTCGCGACAAGCGTCTTGCCCTCGCCGGTCTTCATCTCGGCAATGCGTCCCTGATGAAGTATTATGCCGCCCATAAGCTGCACGCGAAACGGCCTTTTGCCAAGCACTCTGTCGTCCGCTTCGCGTACAAGCGCAAATGCGTCCGGCAGTATGTCGTCAAGCGTTTCGCCCGCCGCGAGCCTTGCCTTGAGTTTAGGCGTCATGGCGCGCAGCTCGGCGTCGCTCATATTTTTATATGTTTCACCCAGCGCCTCGATTTTGTTTACGGCGCCCATTATGGCCCGTATCTGTCGGTCGCTGTAGGTGCCGAATATCTTTTCAAACAGACCCATTCAATATCTATCCTCTGCTTTTGTTTATATCCGAAAAGCTCTGTCAACTTATTAATTATACCTCTAAATGCGGATATATATGATAATATTCTGTAAATAATGTATAATCTATTGAAAAAAGGGGGCTTTGGCGTTACAATATTAGCATGCAAACCAAAAACGACATCAACATAGTGCTTGTAGAACCGGAAATTCCCCAAAACACCGGCAACGTCGCACGCACCTGCGCCGCAACCGGCGCATCGCTGCATCTTGTCAAGCCGCTTGGTTTCACCATCACCGACAGCAAACTCAAGCGCGCGGGGCTGGACTACTGGGACAAGCTCGACATCACATATCACGAAAGCCTCGCCGAATTTCTGCGCACAGTCGAAGGTGAACAGCTGTTCTTTTTTACGACCAAAGGGCCGCGCGCCCACTCCGATATAGTGTATCCAAAGCGCGTCTTTCTGATTTTCGGCAAAGAGACGCGCGGGCTGCCCGAAGAGCTGCTCGCAGAAAGATATGACCGCTGCGTCCGGCTGCCAATGCGCGAGTCGCTGCGCAGCCTGAACCTGTCAAACTCGGTCGCGGTCGCCGTGTACGAGGTGCTGCGGCAGCGCAACTATGAGGGACTGGAAAAGTCGTCGCCCTGCAATCTTGCCGATATATACGGGAAGCTTTAGGCCATGGACGAAACCCGACTGCTGATAAACCGCGCGGCCGACAAATACCGAGCCTGCGCAAGCGACTATATTTTGACAAACACGCCCTTCCTTGACCTGGCGCAGCAATCGGTGCTGGACGGCTGGATAAGGCGGGAGAAAATCGCCGGCGCTTTCTTTTTCGGCGGTTACAGCGATGCGGAGCGGATGGTTTTATGCTTCTGCCCCGATTATATAGCAGACCCCGCCGCGTATTTTGCCGAATACGAGGACTGCTGCCCCGTCGCTGCACTGCGCGCTGCGGTATTGTCGCCGGACACGCTGTCCCATCGCGATTATCTCGGCGCGCTGATGGGGCTTGGGCTGAAACGCGAGATAATAGGCGACATACTGGTCGGTGACGGGTATGCCGATATTATTCTCCTCCGCGACGCCCTGCCGCTTGTGCTGCGCGACTTTACCAAAGCCGGACGCGCTCCCCTCAAGTGCAGGGAGCTGCCCCTCTCCGAGCTTGCCCCGCCGCCGAGAGAGGTGCGAAAGCTGCGCGATACGGTGGCATCCCCCCGGCTGGACGCGGCTGTCGGCGTGGCGTTTTCGCTTTCGCGCGGCAAAGCCGCCGAGGCTATCGAGCGCGGGCTTGTATATGTAAACAACCGCCTTTGCGAAAAGCCGGACGCGACCGTTTCGGAAGGCGACCGGCTCACGCTCCGCGGGATGGGGCGCGCCGTCATTTTGGAGCTTGGCGGCACTTCCCGCAGCGGAAGGATATTTATAACGGTGGAAAGGTAAAAAGCGGCTGCATTTATTTTATCATAACATAAATCCGGTAAATAGCAAGCATTTTCCAACTTTTCTCTTTGTCAGCAAACGATAAACATTGCGGATTTCGCCGGACCTGGCATTTATGCCGCAGGCTTCGGTTTTGCTCGGGGCACCGGTAAACCGCCCGAGCGAATTTTTTTGCAAAAACGTCAAAAACGCATACCGGTACTTTGAAAATCCCGGTATGCGTTTATTGTTTATCCCGACAGCTTATTTGTCTTTTTCGGCATCGCCGCCGGCGTCACTGTTTTGTTCCGTATTTGCCTTTTCCTCTTTGCTTTCCTCGGCGGATGCGCCGACTTTAGTAAACACGGGGCTGCCGTCGCTGCCGAGCGTTGCCTTGACCGTGTCGCCCGCGGTGAATTTGCCTTCAAGCATTTCGGAGGCGAAAGTATCTTCTATTCTGCGCTGTATCTCGCGGCGCAGCGGGCGGGCGCCGTAGATTTCGTCCATCCCCTCGCGTGCGAGCATTTCGACCAGCTCGTCCGAGAAGGATATTTTTATGCCCATGCTCTCGATGCGTTTTGCCACGTCGCGGAGCATGATGTGCGCTATCTTATTGATGTCCTCCTGCGTGAGCTTGTTGAACACTATTATTTCGTCCACGCGGTTGAGAAACTCCGGTCTAAACGTCCGTTTAAGCTCGTCAAGCACGGCGGTCTTGATGCGTTCGTGGTCGGCTTTGCGCTCGCCCTCGCCGGAATAGAAGCCTATGGCAGTGCGTTTGCCCGTGATGCTCTGTGCGCCGACGTTGGAGGTCATAATTATGACCGTGTTTTTGAAGTCCACACGTCTGCCTTGAGCGTCGGTGAGGATACCGTCCTCCAGGATTTGCAGCAAGATGTTGAACACGTCGGGGTGAGCCTTTTCTATCTCGTCGAACAGCACTACCGAGTAGGGGCTGCGGCGGATTTTCTCGGTGAGCTGGCCGCCTTCCTCATAGCCGACATATCCGGGCGGCGAGCCGATGAGCTTTGACACGCTGTGCTTTTCCATGTACTCGGACATGTCTACCCGTATCATCGCGTTTTCACTGCCGAAAAGCACATCCGCCAGCGCTTTTGAAAGCTCTGTCTTGCCGACGCCGGTGGGACCGAGGAATATAAAGCTGCCCATCGGACGGCGCGGGTCTTTCAGACCCACGCGGCCGCGCCTTATGGCACGTGCGACGGCGCTGACCGCTTCGTCCTGATTTATTACCCTCTCCTTGAGGATTTGGTCAAGATTCAGCAGCCGTTCGGATTCTTCCTGCGCCAGTTTCTTTACGGGGATGCCGGTCCATGCGGTGACGATTTCGGCAATATCGTCTTCGGTGACGACCAGGTTTTTGTCGTCGTGTTTGCTTTGCCACTCTGCTTTGGCTTTCTCGAGCGCTTCGCTGAGCTTTTTCTCCTCGTTGCGCACCTGTGCCGCGCGCTCGAAGTCCTGCGCTTTGATGGCAGCCTCTTTCTCTGCGGTAACCGCGCGCAGCTTGTCTTCCATCGCTTTGAGGTCGGGCGGCGCCGTGCGGCTCTTGATGCGCAACCTGGACGCCGCCTCGTCTATAAGGTCAATGGCTTTGTCCGGGAGATAGCGGTCGCCTATATAGCGCACCGACAGCTTGACCGCGGCGGCTATGGCCTCGTCGCTGATTTTCAGCTTGTGATGGGCCTCGTACTTGTCGCGCAGACCCAAAAGTATCTGCTCTGCCTCCTCCGGAGTAGGCTCGCCAATCATCACCGACTGGAACCTGCGCTCCAGCGCGGCGTCTTTCTCGATATGCTTGCGATATTCGTCTATCGTCGTCGCGCCGATAACCTGGATTTCACCGCGCGCCAGCGCCGGTTTGAGTATGTTTGCCGCGTCGACGGCGCCTTCGGCTGCGCCCGCGCCGATGATGTTGTGTATCTCGTCTATAAACAGGATAACGCTCGGGTTTTTCATGACCTCCGCCATGATGCCCTTCATGCGCTCCTCAAACTCGCCGCGGTATTTGGAACCGGCAAGCATTGCGGATATGTCAAGCGTCACAATCCTGCGCCCTTCGAGGGTTTCGGGGACATCGCCGTCCACAATGCGCTGGGCAAGACCCTCCACAACCGCGGTTTTTCCGACGCCCGGCTCCCCTATCAAGCAGGGGTTGTTCTTTGTGCGGCGCGAAAGTATCTGTATAACGCGTTCTGTTTCCGTATTACGACCTATAATCGGGTCCAGCTTGCCTGCGGCCGCAAGTTCGGTGAGGTCGCGGCCGTATTGTCTGAGCATCGGGGTGTTTGACTGGCCGGCATGGGCGGATTGTTTAGCGGCACCCGGCCCGAATATTCCGGGCGTGCCCGCCCCGGGGCTTTGGCCCATAGTCTGTGACGAGGTGCCGACCGACATATCGGGGACATTGTCGCCCGTCGCGCCGCGGAAGAAATTGAGCACATCGGACTGCAGCTCTGCCGGATTGACGCCCTGTGCCGCAATCAGTTTGACGCCGACACAGTCGGTTTCGGCAAGCAGCGCAAGGAGTATGTGCTCGGTTCCGATATAGTTGTGCCCGAGCTTCATCGCCTGATACGACGCTACTTCGATTATGCGTTTTGTGCGCGGCGTGCGGTCATCGGGCGTGACATTTGTCGGCTCGCCTTTGCCGACCGTCTGTATCACAAGCTCGCGCGTGCGCGACTCTGTGATGCCGCGCAAATTCATCAGTTTTGCCGCAACACTGTTTTCAATGGACAGCAGTCCCAAAAGTATATGTTCCGAGCCTATATAGGTATGGCCAAGTTCTCTTGCGATGTAAAGCGATTTATTGAGCGCATTCTGCGCCGACTGAGTGAAAAATCTCTCTGCCATGTTTTTCACCTGCTCCTTTTGTCATAAAGTTGTGCGAAAAGCGTGCACAATCCGCGTTTATATGTTCTCTCTTATATATTTTGCGCGCGCAAGGTCGCGTTCGGTCGGGCCAAGCTCGTGACCGGCTCTCAGCGTCAGCGTTGCCGGCATGGCTTCAACGAGCAGGTTGCCCAGCTTTTCGTATGTTATATCCTTGATTATACCGAGCGAGATGCCCAGTCTTACATAAGCGTAGTGTTTGAGGAACTCTTCGCTGGACATCATGTGAGCATAGCGCAGCGCTCCCACCGAGCGCATTACGGTATCGGTGATGCGGTCGGGCGCGTCGCTCATCATCGCCGCGCGCAACTGACGTTCGCGCGCTATAATCTGAAGCACGACGTCCGACAGCTTTTTTATGGTGTTTTCCTCTGTAATGCCGAGCGTCACCTGGTTTGAAATCTGATACATGTAGCCGTCGGCTTCGCTGCCTTCGCCGTAAAGACCGCGCATGGTCAGACCCAGTTTGCTCAAAGACGATGCCAGCGCACGAATTTGTTTGTTTATCGTCATCGCCGGCAAAAACATCATGACCGAGGCGCGCATGCCGGTTCCGAGGTTGGTCGGACAGTGCGTCAGATAGCCGAGGTTTTCGTCCCAGGCGATGTCCGCGGACTCGCTGAGCCTGTCGTCAAGCTCGCAGGCCTTTTCATAAGCCTCGCGCAACGCAAGACCGGGGCGGATAACCTGCAGTCTTATGTGGTCTTCCTCGCAAAGCATTACCGCCACCCCCTCTTCGTCGCTGACAACAAGCGCATGCGGGAGCTTGCTTTCGATAAACTCGGGGCTGACGCTGTGGTTTTCGACAAACGCACGCGCCTCCGCCGGCGTAAGATTGGTGAAATCAATCACCTTGTATTTGTTGTCGGCTCCGGTCAATGCCGCCGAAGCAAGACCTATGACTTCGCGCGCCGTTTGCTCATTCAGCCTGGACGTAAACGGATAGCCGGCAAGATTGCGCGCGAATCTGATGCGGGAGCTTATTACAACGTCGGTTTCAGGGCCGGACGAATTATACCATGCCATATTATTATCATTCCTCCGTTTGCTGTAGTTAAATACCGTTCGCGCGCTTTTATGCGCTCTTTTTAGGCCTTCTGCCAATATGTTTAACGTTCCCGTGTATTCCTTGAAGCGTACCGGAAAGCTCCGGCGCAAAAACCTCATAGCACTTTGCACAGCCGACCTTTCCGCTGCGCGTGATGTCCGAGAAAGAGGCATTGCACATCGTGCAGCGCTTTTCGACAATGCTGCTTTCCCTGCCAAACAGGGTCGACGAAACGTCCTCGGACAGCGCTCCGAACACGCTGCCGAAAAGTCCGGGCATAAACGATTTGCCGAAACCGAAATCAAAGCCTATTCCGCTTTGCGCGGCACAGTCTTCACAAAGGCTGAGCTGAGTAGTCTTTCCGTTGACAGTTTGCTTATAAAATACGTTTGCCTGTTTTATTTTACATTTTTGACACAGCACTTAACATTACCCCTTTTAAAAGATTTTATTAATAATTATCTGCCGTCGGCGTCGGGTTTATCCTGCAAAAGCAAGGCGCTTATTTCATCAAAGTTACCGCGATATTTTTCAGCATCGCCGCCCTGATGTCGTTTTTATCGACCGCCTGCGACGCGGCAAGCATTATTGCCGCTTCCCGTGCGGACACGATACCGTGTCCTTCAAGGTTTCTTATGAACACGGCCGCATTTTCGGGGCTGATTTCGTCTCCGACCGCCTGAACGAAATGCATTATATACTCGTTTTTATGAAGCTGTTTCTTTATTATTCTTATATACCCGCCGCCGCCTCTTCGGCTTTCGATAATATATCCGCGGTCGGGTGTAAATCTCGACGTGATTACATAGCTTATTTGACTTGGCACACATCCGATTTTATCTGCAAGATCATTGCGGCAGATTTCAAGGCGACCTCCGGCCTTGGAAAGCATCTCCTCGATGAAGCGGGCGATCTCGTCCGTCAAAAGCATGGCACATCACCTCCGGGGATTAGTTTGACCTTGTTTGACCTTGCATATACATTATATTCCCAAAGTCAAAGAAAGTCAAAGTCAAGGAAAGTCAAAATAAAAAAACCGCCCGCGATTACGGACGGTTATATGAGTTTATCTCGATATTTCTAACCAAATCAAGTTTTTTTTCACTTTTTCTCGTTTTCCTCAATTTTCCTTATCTTGTTATATTCTGCCTTGATTTTCTCCCAGGTGCTAAAATCTACTGCGCCGGTCGGGGTAATTTTGCTATGCATCTGGAACTCGCGCACGGCACGCTCTGTTTGGGCATCATATATTCCGGTGACATTTACTTTTGTCATGCCGGGTATTCTGTGCGCCAAGGCGCGCAGCCAAGTCTGAAGCTGCCTTATTGCAATCTCCGCGTTCGAGCAGTCGGCACGCATCAGAACCCCACCTCTCTGTTTCGTATGCGCTCGATCAGATAGCCCGGGTACTGGCCCGGCAAAAGGAATCTTGCGGCCGCGCAATCGTTGTAGAGAGCGGTTATAATATCCCAGTCTTGTTCTTTGACCGTTCCGGTTTGCGGCATGCCATGTATCCGCTGGACTGCTCTGACCGCGTCCCGAGTTTCGGCATTGAAAACGCCGGTGACCCTTACCCGGCCGATCGTATCGCTATATAAATCCGCCACACAGTTGAGAAAATTCTGAAGCCTGACTACATCGTCGCCGCGTGAGCCGAGCCGCAGCTCCCGCCCGCCGAACGGCACAACCTCCGGGATATATGCGCTGTCGCCCAGCCTTACATATGCTGCCTCGCGCAAGCTGAGGAGAAGGTTAAACGTATCGCTGTCAATATCCCCGGTCGGAGAAAGACCAAAGGTTCGCTGAAAATCCACCACCGATTCGGTTGTCTCTCTGCCATATACACCGTTTGGCTCAACCGGCTTTACTGTCCGGGTATAAAGCGAGGCGAAGTTGAGAAGATACTGTGCAAAGCGCACAATCTCGCCTGTATCGCCTTCGGTGAGGGTTTTGAAAGGCTCCTCCTGCCCCTCTACTTCTGCCATGACGGGCATTGGATGCAGCTCTCGATATCTGAGCAACCTGCGTATAGTATCGTATACGACTTTTATATGGTTGCGGGTCGCACAGTCCGCCATGCCGTCGTCCGGCAGCTCAAAAATACGCTGAAACCGGCGCACCGCCGCCTCGGTGGACGGGCCAAAAAACCCGTCGGCAGGATTGATTTTGGGTATGCCCGGAAACGATGTCGATATAAGATTGAGCCTGCGCTGCAGGTCGGACACCTCGCGCCCCCTGTCGCCGAGCGAAAGAGGCCGGCAGTCCCGCTCCGGTTGAGCGGGGTCGGAGTTTCTGCCCGAAACAAGCTCGATATCGCCGAAAGCCTCGCGCAGTATTTCGGCGGCTGTCCTGCCCTTTGACGCATGGCGGCACGCAAGCTCGGCCGTGAGCGCGCCGGCATCTTCCGCGCAAGCCATCCTGTAAGCCCAGCCCCTGCCGTCTCGTGTTACCTTCAGCTCAATCGGGGTAAGGCTGCCGGGCATGGCGATGTAAATGCAACACTGATCGTCTACATAGCGGTTGATGTTGCCGAATACGCAGAAATCAGGCTCAAAAAGCTGGTCATAATCGGCATCGCCGGTTATATCGAAATCATATCCCCTCCCCCTGTAATATCGGTCGAGTATTTTGCGCAGCGCATAAGTCTGCGCCGCATATATAACGGCGCGTATCGCATGCTCCGGCCACAGCGGAGAGACAGCGCGCGATACGACGTTTTTTATGTAATCGGCGAAAGGAACTGTATAGTTGAGCGCCGGCGAGTCCGGCGGCCCCGCGTGTACCGTTATAAGGTCAGGAATTTTTGCTGCCTGAAGCATATTATCCGCCTCCCTATTCACCGCTGACCGGCATTTGAGGATTCAGGCGGGTCATCGGAACCATGTATACCGGCTGGATTGACAGCACCTGCGGATATACCGGGATATTACGGCTGACTATATCGAAATATCCGTCAAGCGAAACCACAATGTCGTACAGCGAGTAAATCCCCGGGCTGCGGTCGGGTAATTCGCTAATGGACACCGGAGGTGTGGGAAGATAAAGCACCTCGGTTTTTCCGCTTTCGCCTGATATAAGCTCGGCAATCGGCTCGCCGCCAATCTCACCTGCGTTGTATATTTTCACCAGCGCGCCGGGAATGGGCAGCGCTCCTCCGGCATCGAGGACAAAGACCACAAGCGAGCCGGTGTTCACCGTCAGGTCGTGGTCGCTCTCCTCCAGCGGACGTACCCTGTCGTCGGCTGCATTGCCTGTGTCTACCACAAAAATCACCTCGCTGTGAACTTTTTTATCATATTATGCTGTTTTTAATTTGTTGTGCCTGCACAAATATTGACATTATACAGTGCGGATTGTATAATAATACGGAACTATTTGTCATAAATTATGATTTTTTGACGTAAAACGAATGAAAGTATTGGTTATTGACGGACAGGGCGGCCGCATCGGCTGCCGGATAATCGAAAATCTGAAAGAAAGTTTGCCCGAGGCGGAAATCATTGCCGTCGGTACAAACAGCATTGCAACCGCCAATATGCTGAAAGCCGGCGCCCAAAGCGGCGCTACCGGTGAAAATCCGGTTGTCGTCTGCTCTGCCGACGTCGATTTTATCATCGGGCCGCTCGGCATTGTGCTTGCCGACTCGATGCTCGGCGAGGTCACCGAACGCATGGCGACGGCGGTCTCCCGCAGCCGCGCCACAAAGGTTCTGCTGCCCGTCAGCCGCTGCGGCACGATTATTGCCGGCTCCGCGGAGCTTTCGCCGACCGAGCTGGTCGGCTCCGCCTGCGCCGAAATCGTCCGCATGGCAAAAGAAAAGGCGCGCAAAAGCTGCACGCCTGACAACTATGATTTATAATAATCGGGATTGAGTGTATATTAATACCGCTAATTTTTGCTTGCATAGCCGGTTTGCGGGTCGACCACATTCCGCAGCGGCTTTCCGCAAAGATAGTTTGAGATATTTTCAATGCATATATCAACGATTTTTCCGAATGTCGCCGGATGGTGGTAATATCCCGATACATGCGGGGTAATCAGCGCGTTTTCCATGCGCCAAAGCCTGTGGTCCGGCGGCAGCGGCTCCGGGTCGGTGACGTCGAGCGCCGCACCGGCAAGCCGCCGTGACCGGAGCGCATCGCACAGCGCCTCGGTATCGACCGCGCTTCCCCTGCCCACGTTTATGAGGAATGCCGTGGGCTTCATCATGGCGATTCTTTCGCGTGATATGATGCCTGCGGTAGCCGGCCCGCCGGGCATGGCGAGCGCTATAATGTCCGCGCGCGGCAGCATTTCGTCCAGCCGGTCCACCCCCACCAGTTCGTCCACATAATCGGGCTTGTCATCTGTACGGGAGCGGCGCACGCCGATGTTGTATACGCCAAATCCCTTCATCAGCTTGGCAAATTCGCCGCCGATGTCCCCGAGACCGACGGTCAGCACCACCGAGCCGTAAATAGAGCTTACGTTGCCTCTGTCAAGCCAGCGGCGCTCGTGCATATTGTCCCGGTAGAGATGAAGTTTTTTGCTAAGCGCAAGTGTGACGGCTACCATGTGCTCGGAAATGGCAAGTCCGTATGCGCCCGTGGCATTTGTCAATGTAACCTGCTCGGGCAAAACGCCCGGCACCACATACCTGTCCGCACCGGCAAAACTGAGCTGCAGCAGCCGCAGGTTCTTTGCCTCTTTCAGCCTTTCGGGCGGAAACTGTCCGACAATTATCTCCGCCGTCAACGCTTCATCGGGATTTGTGCCGTATATAATCCTGCTCCCCGGCGCAGCCTCGGCAAGGCGTTTTTTGTGGCTTTCTTCAAACGGGAGCATCACGAATATTTCAGCCGTTTTCACTTTGCTTCTCCTTTACCTCGTATTTTACTTCGGCAACCTGTTTGATATAATACTTTATAACACATAACCGCATATAAGAAAAGCACTTTGCCCAAATATGGCGTTTCGGCCAAAGCCGGCATGCTTTCCCGCAAAACTATTGGCGATAAAAGGCCGAGCGCGACATTTCCACGTCTGGGATTCGCTGCCGCATCCGAGCGTTTTCTGCCGCGCACGCACAATGCACATGGCTGTCCGACCATGCCACAAGTTATGCGGTCACATTTCGACCGACACCGGTGCGTCATGGCATCGCACGCATAAGTATGCAGGTTTTCCCCAAATGCATTAAATTGCGACGGCGCGCGACCCCTGCACCGATTTTTTTACATTTGCCGTTACATTGGTAATTCTTTCGTCAAAATTGACTATACAGCTCTCCCAATATACAGAAAAATGGATTTTGCGCCGTAAAAAATTTCACCAAAAAGACGCATAAAGTCGACTAAAAAACAACATTTTGTGCATTGTGTTTATATCAAAACACCATAATTTGTGTATAATTTTTTTACCAAACCTATTGAAAGCGATGGCAAATTATGGTATTATACCATCAGCGATATAAACCTTGCCGGAAATGCCAGCCCGGGGCGTATTACGGCGGGAACTGCAGAATTTAAAAACGGAGATGAAAGAATGGATAACAATAGGATCAAGATTCTTATCGCGGACGAAAATGCAGATTTCAGACGTGCATGCAAAACCAACCTACAGGCCTTGGGGTACACGGACATTGAAGAGGCTGTCAACGGCGAAGACGCACTTTACCGCATTGATAAAAGCCATCCCGACATCGTCCTCGCCGATGCATGGCTGTCGAAATTAGATTGCATTCAGGTTATGCGCAGTACAAAGTCGCTCAACTTCGGCAAAGACCTTGAACCGTCGTTTATCATCATCTCGATTGTCAACAACCAAAATATTTTCAGCGAAGCGACCGAAGCGGGCGCCGAGTACTGCATGGTCAAACCTTTTGACTATAATTCGCTCGACGAACGAATAAAGCGCATTTGCGCCAATCGTGAGATGCGTAACCCGAAACGAGGGATTCAGGATCCGCTTTCTCGCAACAGGCACGACCTTGAAACGCAAGTGACAAAGGTTATTCACCAAATCGGCGTACCTGCCCATATCAAAGGGTATCAATATCTACGCACCGCGATAATGATGGCTGTCGACGACTCAAACATCATAAACTCCGTGACCAAGATTCTGTATCCGTCAGTGGCGAAAAAGTATCAGACCACTTCATCTCGTGTTGAGCGTGCAATCCGCCACGCCATCGAAGTCGCGTGGGACCGCGGCGATATTGAAACTCTTAATTCTTATTTCGGATATACAATCCAAAACAGCCGCGGTAAGCCGACAAATAGCGAGTTTATCGCTATGATCGCCGATAACCTGCGCCTGTCGATGAAGTACTCTTGAAAGCACTCTCAATAGCACGGCACACAAAAACAGGGACACGCCGCAGTTCATTTTGTCCGCACAACACAAATTCAACACGCGCTCTGTCGCCTCTGAAATTTTTGATTGATTCTGTTTTCCTGCTCGAGCGGCTGCAATCAGCCGTTTCCCCCTCTTCCGCCGGTTCGCTGCAAAGCGAGCCGGCAATTTTTTGCGGGGCCGTCACTGCAACGCAAACAGGCGCGGCAAAATATCGCGCCTTTTTTTATTTTTGCTTTACTATCCTCGGTATCCGCTTGCCCACAAGGCAAACGCACTCGTAATTTATGGTGCCTGCAACACGCGCAAGCTCTTCAACCGGCTTGCCCTCGCCGAACAGCAGCGCCTCGTCGCCGGGCGTCACGTCGGGCACCGCATCGACGTCGCACATGCACTGATCCATGCAAATCCGGCCGATTATGGGACAGTCGGTACCGCGGATACGCACCGTCGCGCCATCCCGCCTGCCCGTGCCGGCATACGCGCGTATGTAGCCGTCGGCATAGCCCACCGCCAGCGTCGCGACACGCATGTCACGCTGAGCCGTAAACACCGCGCCATAGCTCAGCGACTCGCCCGCGCGCAGTGTGTGGACATGTGTCACCGTCGTGCAAAAGTCCATGACCGGGCGCAGCTCAACCGGCGGCGCCAGCCCGTCTGCGGGCGACAGCCCGTAAAGCACTATGCCGGCGCGCGTCATGTCAAACGCCGATTCGGGATGAACAAGCGCCGCGGCGCTGTTGCGCATGTGATGCAGCGAAAATGTTATGCCCCTCCGCTCAAGCTGCGCACGCGCGTACATATAGCGGGCAAGCTGCGTTTCGGTTATCGCATGCCCGCGCTCGTCGCACTCGTCGGAGCACGCAAAATGCGAAAACAGCCCCTCGCACCGGTACCTCAGGTCTGCACAGACTGCCGCGATTTCCTCGATGCCATCGTCGGTGCACGGAAAACCCAGCCTGTTCATGCCCGTATCCACCTTTATATGCGCTCTGACCCGCCGGCCTGCGGGGATTCTCTCGGCAAGCGATTTGGCGTAATCAAAACTGTAAAGCGTTTGAATGAGATTGTACTTTATCAGCTCCGGCGCGTCGGCGGGCAGCGTCGCGCCGAGGATTATAATATCGGCGTCATCCGCTCCGGGCAGGCACTCGCGCAGCGCGACAGCCTCGGCGATGTTGGCAACGGCGAAAAAGCGCGCTCCCGCCTCGTACAGCGCAGGGGCGCACAGCGCGGCGCCGTGCCCGTAGGCATCGGCTTTTGTGACGCATATAAGCTCCGTGCCTGCATACCGGCGCACGGAGCGATAATTTGATATAAGGTTGTCAAGATTGATTTTCGCGTAAGTAAGCGGTTGTGACATTGCTTCTCTTTTGTGATAATCGTAGATTTAAGTTATACCGCGGCAGCCGCTAAATGTCAGGCATCTGTTTTGCCTCGGTTTCGGCGGCGGTGCCCTCTTTCTTTTCAAACGCCGTGACCGACAATGTCACGCCGTCCGCCCCGAAACGGACGGGGATTCCCCTTTTGTCGAACCACACCGAGACCTTCCCGCGCGGGCTTTCAAACACCGCAAGATTGTATGTATGGTTTCCGAGTTTTACAAGCTCGACCGACAAAAGACCCTCTTCGGGCGGGAGCACCAGCTCGCGCAGAGCCGCAAGCGCACCGTAATTTTGCATATCTTCTTTTTCCGCAACGGTTACGGTGATTCCGCCAAACTCAAGTGCCGCGCCGCCGCCGGACGGCAGCGTCACGACGCATCCCGCAATGCGCTCCGGCGAGTTTGCCTTCACTTTCAGCGTTTCGTCCGCGGTAAATTCAACCGAAATCGTATACTCGCGGCCGTCGCAATCGAGCCTGCCCTCGAGCACAAACGGTGACGACCGGTAGTCGAGGCAGCTTTCGGCCGGGAGAGCGCCGCAGCCGGCAAGCACAAAAAGTATGGCTGCAGCGGCTATTGCAATAGTCGCGCGTTTTTTCACTTTCGCCGCACACCTCCAAGCGTTCTATATTATTCGGGCGTGCGGCAAATTATTACGCTGCTAAGCCTTGCAATATCGGTTTGAGTTTCATAATAGCACAACAGCCGACCAATTTCAAGAATCGCTTTATTGTTTTAACAATAATATAACAACTCGGGCCGCCGTGCCCGTTATAATCTTAATAAAATCTTAAGTTTGCGCTGTCTTTTATCTTAAAAAAGAATCAGCTATAATAGTTGCGAAAGCCGGGGAGGTTACGACAGCATGTATACGATACTTGTCTGCGACGACGATGTAGATATTGCTTCGGCACTGAAAATATACCTGACCGCCGAAGGCTACAATGTCCTTGTGGCACACGACGGTGAGGCGGCGCTCAAAATCATCGCGTCCGAGCGCGTTCATCTTGTAATAATGGACATCATGATGCCGAAACTCGACGGGATAGCGGCAACCGCCAGATTGCGCGAGGCGGACGGCGTCGCGGGCGGCATACCCATTATCCTTTTGACCGCGAAAAGCGAGGATACGGACATCGTGCTCGGGCTGAACATCGGGGCGGACGACTATGTCACAAAGCCATATAACCCCGTCGAGCTGATGGCGCGGGTCAAGGCACAGCTCCGCAGGTACACAAAGCTTGGCGGCGCGACCGATATAAAGGATAAGCCCGGCGTCTATCAGCACGGCGGTATCCTGCTGGACGACAATGCGAAAACCGTGACGCTGGACGGCGAGCAGGTTTCACTTACGCCCACCGAGTTTGCGCTTTTGAAGGTGCTTATCCGGGAGCCGGGACATGTGTTTTCGTCAAAGCAGCTCTATGAGGCGGTGCGTGGCGAGTCGCCGTTCGGTGCCGAGGGAATGATAGCCGTACATATCCGGCATCTGCGAGAAAAGCTGGAAATCGATCCGTCAAATCCGCGACATATCAAAGTAGTTTGGGGACAGGGGTATAAACTGGAATGAACACAGCTAATTTAGACAAAAAAGCCGCCGGCAGGCTGTATTCGCTGACTGCCAAAACGGCTGCGGTTATCCTTTTTGCAATAACGGCAACAGTAACGGCGCTTTTCGGCATCGCGTTTCTCTACATGTGCTATGACGGCGGGTTTTACGGCTCGGAGAATGCCGACAACGCATTTTACGGCTCACAGCTCTGCCAAAGAAAGCTGTCGGACAGCGCAAGAGAAGTATTGGGCACGATACAAGCGTACGCAAAACACGAATATCCGAGCGAGGAAAGCTATTTTTCGGCACTTGATACCGCACTCGACAGGATAGCACAGCCCGCATCAAGCGTTGCCGTCCAAGTTGAAATAGCCGAGTTTGGCGGCAGCCCTCTCTATACATTCGGCGGGGCACCCGAAAGCTATGGCATGTCGGTTCGGGACGAGATGGTGTTTGAGCTTGAGCTTGACGGCAAGCCCGATATCCCGTTCCATGTAACATCGCATGTATATTTGCGAAAGCCGCTTTCGGATACGCCGGACTATTTTTTGCGGCTGAGAGATTGCTTTTCCTTTTTATTTTCCATCCGGTATTTGGCGCCGCTCGTCGCGGCTCTCGGCGCAATAGCATCGACAGCGCTGTTTGTTTATCTGATGAAAGCGGCCGGGCGCAGGTATGGCGAGGAGGGCATACGCGAGGGGTTTTTCGACCGCATACCCTATGACTTTTTGGTCTTATGTTTCCTTGCGGCTGCAGCTCTGTTTATCGCCATAGTCGACGATTTTGTCCCGAGTTTCGGCAGGGCAACCGTCACCGGCTATATTGTGCTTGCCGCCACCTACTTTGCCGTGTCAGTCATACCGTTGCTGCTTATGCTGCTTGCACTGGCATACACGACCGCGGTACGCATTAAGACCCGCACGCTGCTGCAAAACACGCTCGTTTGGCGGCTGTGGGCGCTGGCTTGCAAAATTCTGCGCAAGATTTGGGGTTGGCTGAAATCTCTGTATGAAATGCTGCCCGCGACCGGCAAGACTGCCCTGCTTGTGCTCGCGTTTTTATTCTTCAATCCCCTGCTTATCTCGGCGCTGATTGAAGCCAACAGCTATGGGGGCGTAATTGATGTTTTCCTTGTGTTTTTGATGCTCGCGGCGCTCAATATCGGGGCGTTTTTCGTGCTGATTCGCGCAGCTTACGAGCTTGTGGTGCTGCGGCAAGGCAGCAGCGGGCTGGCAGAAGGCGACCTTGACTATAAATTCCCCACCGAAAAGCTGCACGGCGAGGCGAAAAAAATAGCGCAAAACCTCAACCGCATAAGCGACGGCATGGCAAAAGCGGTTGAAATGCGCTCGAAAAGCGAGCGCATGAAAGTCGAGCTTATCACAAACGTTTCGCATGACCTTAAAACGCCGCTGACTTCGATTATAAATTACGTTGACCTGCTGAAAAAGGAGCCGATGCAGACCGAGGCTGCCACCCAGTATATCGAGGTGCTCGACAGGCAGGCCTCCCGGCTGCGCAAGCTGACATCCGACCTGATAGAAGCCTCAAAAGCGTCGACCGGCAACATCGAAGTAAAGCTGGAGCCGACCGATATATGCGAGCTGATTGACCAATCGGCGGCCGAATATGCCGACCGGTTTTCCGCGGCAAATCTCACGCCGATTATCCGCACGCCGGACAGACCGGTTGTCGCGTACGCCGACGGAAAGCTGCTTTGGCGGGTGCTTGACAATCTGCTGTCCAATGTATGCAAGTATTCGCTGCCCCAAACCCGGGTATATATTGACATTACGTCGGGTGACAGCATGGCCGCCGTGACCATTCGCAACATATCCGCCCAGCAGCTTGGCGGCATTGATCCTGACGAGCTGACCGAGCGTTTTGTGCGCGGGGACAGCTCCCGCAGCGGCGAAGGCAGCGGATTGGGGCTTTCCATAGCCCGCAGCCTGACCGAGCTTCAGGGCGGCCGGCTGAAAATTTACATCGACGGCGACATGTTCAAAGTTACCATAACCATGCCGCTGGCCATGCGTTAATTTATTGCGGACACATCATTTGACGTGTCCGCAAATTTGTTGTTATAAATATTGTAATTCAACAGAAACTATTTGTTCACAACATATTGACAGTTATGCTTATCTATGGTATAATCTTGTAAGCTGGAAATTTCTCAGGCAACTTCAACCGGAGAAATTACAAAAAATACATAAAAAGGATGGGTCAAATGAAAAAAGCGGCAGTTATCATTTTGGCAGCTCTCATTGCGCTTACCACATCACTGGCGGCATCCGCAAAATACGACGCATTCAGCAAAATCGAAGTCACGCCGGACGTCCACTTAATAGACGACGACACCACCCAGGAGCAGGGTGGCAGCGGCAACCCGATTCAGTATGTTGAAGGTTACGGCGTCGGTTACTCGTCTCTCAACGACATCGTTTATTTCCCGGACGTTGACTTCGGCGAAAACGGCGCAAAACAGATGACCATATTCTTCAGCTATGGCCATGACGACGGCTCTGCGACCACCCTGGACGTTTATATCGACGATTACGAAAACAGCGAGCCTGTCTGCTCGTTTGAGATAGGGTTTACCGGCGGCTGGGAGTCTACCTTTGCTCAGGAGATAACCGCTGATTGCAACATCCCGGGCGGAGTGCATACCGTATACGTCCAGTTTACAAACGACAGATCCGGTTCGTTTACTTACATCACTTTCACCGAAGCCGACCCGGTTGAAGTACCCGAACCCGAGACCACCGAGGACATCGCCGAGGAGGCGCCTGTCGTCGCTGCTGAGACATTCGACCCGGTGGTTGCAACAGCAGCTATAGCGGCCGCATCCGCTGCGCTGATTGCTACCCTTTCAAAGAAAAACAAAAGCAAATAAGCATAAGTTCATAAGTTAAAATAAAAAGCCTGTGCAGTTTGACGCTGCGCAGGCTTTTTTTGCATTTTTGACCTGTTTCCGGTGCAATGCATGCCGCTATGCTGCATTTTCAATATTTTATTGCACAAGCAAATGTGCGGTACGCAGGAGCTTCGTTCACCTTATTTTCAGCTCGCTCGGGGAGGCATAACCGTTTTCGCGGCAAAACTGCTCGAGCCCGTCGCGTATTTTAACAGGCGCATACGGGTCGGTAAACATCGCGGTTCCCACCGCAACGGCGTCGGCACCGGCCATAAGCATCTCGAGCGCCGATTCGGTGTCGTGGATACCGCCCATGCCGATTATAGGCAGCCCAACGGCTCGCGACACCTGCCAAACCATTCTCACCGCAACCGGCAAAATAGCAGGGCCGGAAAGCCCGCCCGTCCCGTTCGCAAGCAGCGGCCGGCGGGCGCGGGTGTCAATCTTCATGCCGAGCAGAGTATTTATCAAACTGAGCGCGTCGGCTCCGCCCGCCTCGGCGGCGCGCGCGATTTCGGTTATATCGGTGACATTGGGCGAAAGCTTCACTATAAGCGGCTTTTTTACCGCGTCTTTGACCGCCCGCGTCACATTTTCGACGGCCGCGCAATCGACGCCAAAGGCTATTCCGCCCTTTTTGACATTTGGGCAGGAAATGTTCAGCTCTATCATATCGGCGTCGGAGGCGTCGATAAGCTGTGCGACCCCGACATACTCCTCGATTGTGTTGCCTGCTATGTTGACAATAACGGTCGCGCCACGCGATTTCAGCCAGGGCAGCTCGTGCTGGACAAAATATGCAGCGCCGGGATTTTGCAGGCCTATCGCATTGAGCATTCCCGCGGGCGTTTCGGCAACACGCGGGGTCGGGTTGCCCGCGCGCGGCTCGAGCGTCACGCATTTGACGGTTATCGCGCCCAGCTCCTCCGGCTTGTAAAAGGGCAGATACTCCCTGCCGTATCCGCAGGTGCCGGACGCCGTTATGACCGGGTTTTTCAGCGTCACGCCGGCGATTTTGACCGTCATATCGGGTGCCTTCACTGCCAAATCACCTCCCGAGCATCGAAAACCGGGCCGTCGGCGCAAACGCGCTTATACGCAAAGTCACCGGTATCCCGCGTTTTGCATACGCAGCCCATACAGGCGCCGACGCCGCACGCCATGCGCTCCTCAAGGCTGACCTCGCAGTCGATTCCGAACCGCTCCGCAAGCTCCGCTATGCCCTGCAGCATGGGTTTCGGCCCACAGGCGTGGATGACCGAATAGAGCTTTCCCTGCTCCGCCGCGCGGCAGACAGACTCTTCGGCGAGCTGCGTGACAAATCCCCGGTCGTCGGTGATAACGCCTACCGTCGCACAGCACCGAGCAAACTCGTCGTCCAAATGCACAAGCGACTTTGACCTGAATCCGAGCATGGCGTCGGCGCGGCTGCCGTATAGCTTTGCGCACCAGAGCAGCGGGTATATCCCTATTCCGCCGCCGACAAGCAGCGCGCGGCCGCCCTCGCGTATTTTAAAGCCTCTGCCGGCGGGAGGCAACGTGTCGATTTTGTCGCCGGGCGCAAGTTTGGACAGATACTCGGTGCCGCGGCCGCGCACTTCATAGCAGACGCGCAGCATATTCCCTTCGGCTTCGCAAATGGAAAGCGGCCGGCGCAAAGTAAATCCCGGTCCGCAGCTTATGTGCACAAACTGACCGGGAAAAGCATCAAAATTGTTATCCTGTATTTCAATGCGCAAATCGTAATAATTTGCACCGGGTAGTATTTTGGTGTTTTGAGCAACTGTGCCAGTCATTTAGTATATCCTTTTACCATTTTATTTGCAAAAAGCGTGCGTCAATCTCGCGCTCGCATCAAAGCTCAGATATAAAGAGACCGGATTTGGCCGCCGGCAAAGATATGCGGCGGGAAAAGCAACTTTGTCAGCTCGAGCCCGGCGTCGGTTTGAATGAATGGCTTTCTGTCAAGCTCGGCGCGGCGCCGCCGGGCCGCCACGCGCGAGACATTGAACCATGCGGTGAGCGCGTCGGGACAAAGCGGGTAGCCGAACAGCGCGTCCAGCATGCGGACTGCGGGTTCGGGCATCAGCAGTTCGGCGGCGAAAATGTCGGCTTCGGCTTCAGAAAGCCTTGTGCTTTCGGCATGGCACAAAAGCGCATGGCCAATCTCGTGTGCTATAGTCCAGTTTAGCCTGCGCAAGCCGCCCGGCGCCGACTCCTTGTAAAGAATAATTCGGCGCCCGCGATAGATTAAAGTCGCCCCAAGCCCGCCGAAATAAAACTCTTCGCCGGTTATCTCGGCAAAACGCTCGATACTGTCGAGTATCACGCCGCCAAGCTCCAGCCTGCGCAAATCAAGCGTGCCGAGCGAGTATATGCTGCGGATATTCTGGCGGGCAAGCAGCCTGTACGCCGCCGACGCACACAGCTCACTCCTTATCAGAGGCGCCGTTTTTCCCGCGGCGCACGCGCGCGTCCTTGCTGCTGCCGGAATTTTCGGTCTCATTGAGATATTTCTCCATGCTGCGCCTGAATTTTTCCATTATCTCGTCCCGCTCGCTGCCGGACACCTCGCGTGCCGCTCGAAGCAGCAGAATAAGGTCTTGCTCTTCGCTGCTCGGAGACGGGACACTTCCGGGCGCCTGCTCTCCGACAAGTTCGTCAAGCGAGACGCCGAAATATCGCGACAGCTTTGCCAGGTTCTCCGCGCTCGGCAGGCGCTTGCCGCTGCGCCACTCGTACACGACAGACTTCGGAATACCCGTTTCTTGCGCCAGTTTTAGTGCCGATATTCCGCGCTGTTGTAAAAGGCGCACAAATTTTTCCTTAAACATTTGTATAACTCCACGATTATTCCGAAATTACGGAAGTTTCACTTGACATTCCGAGAATTCGGAAGTATGCTGGTTGCACGAACGCGGATTCGCGGTATATCTTACCAGCGAACCGCGGCTGTGTCAAGAGAAAATTGCCAAGGGAGGCACGGGAAGATGAAAAACAGAAAAAACAAAGAAAAAGCGATCGAACTGCTCAAGCGTTACAAACTGCTGAAAGTCAGAAGCCGCATCCTTCGGGAAAAACTCATCGCGCTCGAAAACCTTATCACCTCGGCACGCGGGGTCACATGCAGCGTGACGCCCAACCGGGGAGGCTCCAGCAAATACGAGGACAAGCTGGTCGACTATATAACCCGCAAAGACTTCTACAAGCTGAAACTGGCGACTTATGCCGAAGAAATCGCCGGAATCGAAAGCGCAATCGCCGAGCTGTCCGAACAGGAGAAAACGACGCTGCAGGTTTTCTTTCTCGATGACAATGCCCAAGACCGCGTCGGCACGCTCAGCGAAATACTGGGGTTCGAGCGCTCGCATATATACCGCATCCGCGAACGGGCGCTAAGTAACCTTGCAAATATCTACTACGCAAGATACGCATGACGGCAGCATGGGGCAAAAGACGCGACTTTAGCTTGCATTTCGGTCGGGAAGCTTGCTTATCCGGCTTCCCGGCACGCAGTTTTCCCGTCAAATGAGTTTATCTTTTATAAACGCAAGGCACTCGGAGATTATTTCGGGCATGGTGGGATTTGTGGGCATTGAGGTGTCGGCGGGGGCAAAGCCGTGGTTTGCGTTTTCGACCGGGATGTATTTTACGTCATAGCCTGCCTCGACGCATTTTTCATAGAGCTTGTCCGCCTGCGCATGTGGCACAATCTCGTCGCTTCTGCCCTGCAAAATCAGAAGCGACAGGTCGGGATTTTTGCCCACATGGCCTATCGGGCTGGCATAGATATAATGCTCTTCATTGCCCTGCAGCTGTGCGCCGAGAAAATCTTTGAGTATGCCGAGCAGATAAACGCGATCGTCCTCGAGCGGAACGTCCACAAGCTGTGTCAGGTCGGTTGGGCCGCAGAAATCAATGACACATTTCACATCGAAATCGACATTGGCAAGCTCGGGGGCGTCGCCGAACTCCGTGGTGCAAAATCCGGCAAGCAGCGAAAGGTGACCGCCCGCCGAAAAGCCTATCATGCCTATGCGCTGCGGGTCGATGTTATAGTCGTCCGCATGTTTTACGATAAACCTGATGGCGTCGCACACATCGTTGATATGCGCCGGGAAAGTTACGGTTTCGGTTGTCAGCCGGTACGAAACCGGCACGACGGCAACTCCGAGCGCGCGGATTTGGTCCATTATCACTGTTACCATGCCTGCGTCTTTTATGGAGCGGTTGCCGCCGACCCAAGCGCCGCCGTGGATATAGAAAAATACGGGAGCCGGGCCGTCCGTCGGCACTGTCGGACCGTAAAAATCAAGCCCGAGCTCTATGTCGCCGATTTTTTTGTAAACTATGTTCTCTATGGCTGTCGGCTCGAAATTTGCGGGCGCTGCTGTTTCTTGTGTTGTCATTTTCTGCTCCTCCGGCATTGCTGCCACTTTTGTATTTGTATCCGCTTGCGTGCAGCTGCCGCCTGCGGAAAAGTTGCCGCAGGCGGACAGCATCGGCATAATCGCAGCAAGTACAGTCAAGGCGAAAAGCAGGATTTTACTTGCCGTATTCATCAATAAATTTACCTTGTTGCCTGTAAAACTCGAGGATTCCGTCAACGATTGCCTGTGCGGCAATATCGGTGCCGCCGTATTCAAGCCGCTCGACTTCCTCAACACAGGTGAGGAAGGATACCTCGACCAGCGTTGACGGGAACTTCGGATTGCGCACCATGGCGAGCCTTTGCTGAGTTGGGGTGCGCTCGAAATAACCCATCGCGCCGGCTACCGCCGACGATACACAGCGCGTAAGCAGCTTGCCCGACTGCTGCCAGTAAAGTCCGACCGTTCCGCGCACGCGGGTGATGTCCCTGTTGTAATCGAGCGCGTTTTGATGGACAGACACGCAGAGGTCGGGGTTGACTTCGTTTACAAAATCCAGCCTGTCAGGCGACAGTTTGAATGTCACGTCCTCGGAGCGGGTGAGCACTACATTTGCACCCAGCTTTTCGAGCAGCGGCTTTGCGGCAAGCACTATTTTAAGGTTGAAATATGCCTCGGTCTTGCCGGGAACAGGCCCGGTGGTGCCCGGCTCGGCTCCGCCGTGTCCGGCGTCAAGCAGTATGGTCTTGCCCGAAAGCGGCTTTTCGCCCTCGGCGAGCCTCAGCGGGTTGCGGAATCTCACCGCAACTTTGCCGCTATATTCCCACTCGAAACCGTAGAAGTTTTCCGGGTTTTGGAGCTTGAACTTGAATGTTACTTTGTTTTTCGACTTATCAAAAGTTTTTGTGACCTCTGAAAACAGCAGCCGCCCCTCTTTGAGGTCGGGTACTGCCGATTCGTCGGCGCCGGTGTTGAAAATCTCAAGGTAGAACGCGCCGTCCTTGTAGTAGCCGTTCATCGGCACGTTCTGCGTGACCTCGAAGATAAATTCGGTGTATTTTATGCTGCCTATTATCTGTGCGGATTTGAGCGTCGCGAGCGGAACGGTCGCGCCGCGCGTCACTTTGACGTCTTTTTCTGCAATCCAGCCGCCGCAGCGCAGCTTATAGTAGCCCTTTTCCTGGCGCACCGCAACGTCGCGCATGCCGGCCGCCTGCGGGGTATAGTCGTCGTAATACCAGCTTGACGGCGAGATTTTCAGCTCGGCGTCGTCGCATATCACCTCTACCATAAAGACGGCGTCAAAGCCGAGCACTCGCACAGTCGCGCCGGTCGCCGTCGCGCTCTCGCCGCCTCGCTTGGCGGTGAAAGTGATGCTGCCGAGGTCTTTTATCGTCCATTTTTCAGCCGTCGGCAGCGTTATCGTGCCGGTATAAAGCTCGCGCATATATGTCGAGTTGTCCGGCGGCTGAATTGTGGGCTTCAGCGTCACGGTCTGTCCGGCAAGCGTGGCCGTGACCGTGCTATTCGAGGGAGCGTATGCCGACACCGTTATCTTTTCGCCTCCGCCGACCGAAAGGTCGTTTGTCGGCGCGGTCGGGACAACCGCGAATTTGTCCATCGTGACATAGGTCGTCCCGGCCGGTGTCGACCCGCCCCGAGTTATCGTATAAAGTGTATCTTTGCCGTTTTGAGTGAATTTAAACGTGTTTTCACCGGGCTGGAGCGGCACATATACCGAAAAGTAACCGCTTTTGGTAAAGCTGACCGATTTGCCGTCAAGATAAAGCGGGTAGCCCGGGTCGCACTTGCCGATTATATAGGTGTTTTCGTAATTGAGCGTGCTGCCGTTTTTCGGCGAGGTGACAGTCACCGAGCTGCCGTCGGATGAAAGGTTTGCGTATATAATCTCGTCCGAATAGATTGATGCCAGCGCGTCGCGCAGACCGAGCGTATTTTCCTTTATCGCCGCATAGCCGTACATTATGCTGCCGCGATATGCCGCCTCGCTGCGCGCATATACAACCTGTTCGGCGATTTCGGTGCCGCTGTTCCACTCGGCGGTGCGATATGCGCCGTGGGATATCAGCAGCTTGACGTCCGGGTACTGAATCATAAACGCGTTCCACCAGCGCACCAGCACGTCAAACGGCGCAACCGTGTGTGAAAACTGCCAGTAGATTTGAGGAGCTATGTAATCGACATATCCGCCCTTGACCCATGCAAGCGTGTCTGCGTAAAGCGACTTATATGTCTCAAATCCTTTTGTGGCGCTGCCGCCGTTTTTGCCGTCGTCGTTTTGCCAGATACCGCCGGGCGCGATGCCGAACTGGACATTTGCGTTCACCGCTTTGACGGCATCGTACGAGGCTTTCACCAGCTTGTTGATATTGTCCCGCCGCCAGTCCTCGATGCTGCCGTAGCCGGCTCCGTACTCTTTAAACTGCTTTTCGTCGTCAAATTCGGCTCCCGCAACGGGATAGGGGTAAAAATAATCGTCGAACACAACGCCGTCGACATCATAGTTTTTGACTATTTCGGTTATGCCGTCGGCGACCAGCTTCCACACCTCGGGTATGCCGGGGTTATAATACAGCTTGCCGTCGGCATAAGCGACCGTCCACTCAGGATGCAGCCGCGCGGGGTTGTTTGACGCAAGTTTGGTGACATCGTGCTGCGGCGCGGACGCGCTGCCCACCGTTACGCGCAGCGGGTTTATCCATGCATGGACGGCAATCCCCTTCTCATGCGCGGCAGCCACAAGGTATTCGAGCGGGTCGAAGTTGTCCTGCAGCCCGGAACCCTGCACGCCGGTCAGCCATTCGGAGGTCGGGAATATTGAGGATTTGTAAAGCGCATCTGAGTTTGGCCTGACCTGAAAATATATGGCGTTGAGGTTAGCCGCGACGCAGGTCGCGATGATGTCGTCAAGCTCGGCTTTGAGCTGTGCGCCCGAAAGTCCCTTTTTTGACGGAAAGTTTATGTTTGATACGGATGCGATCCAAACGCCCCGAACCTCTTTGTCCGGGTTGATGAGACCGGAAAGCAAGCGCGCTTTCACATCGGGTGCAAGCTCGTCCAGCCCCGGTAAAACAAAGCTCCCCGATGCCGCGCCCGCTCCGCCGAATACACCATTCATGGCAAGTACAAGCGCCGCCGATACCGCAGAGACTGCAACCGTAAAGCAAACAACCGCGAGTATAATCTTTTTATAAAGCGGGGTATCGTATGTAATAGAGGGTTTCATATATGACTTTTGCCGCGGACCCTGCAGTTCGGTGTCCTTTCCTTTCGCTTGGTTTGTATTTTTCATATTTAATATTTTAGCTGTTCCATTTCTGTCATGCCATAAAGCATGTTTGAGCAGCCGACAGTTATCCTTGTATATCATATCACATGATGCGAGCCTTTTCAACAGTCGCATGTAAATTTTATGAATTTAAACACAACAGATAAGACGAATTTCAAGAGAAAAGTTTCCTTTTGCCCGGATTTGTAACAGAAATGTAATATTATGCTCTGTTTTCGCCCATCAAAGAGAACCGGCTCCCGTTTTCGCTGCGGGAGCCGGTCTGCCTGCCGCGGTGCATTATGCACTCTTTTCAACGATTTTCAGGTTTGCCGGCGGGATGGAGGCGATTTGATAGACTATCTCCTGGATTTGCGCTATCTCGCTGGGGAGCAGCCCGTTTGTCTCCACAACCACTGTGCAATACCCGTCGCTTATAACCGCGACGCAGTCGTTGAACCCTTTTGCCTCGACAAGCGTTTCAATATTTGCCTCGTTTTCTATGTTCATTGCTATAACGCGCATGCTTTCAAGTGCTTCGCTTTTGTGCTGGTCGGAGGCGTTGATATCGTCGAGGATGTTCTGCAGCACCTCTATAGCCTCATCACGTGCACGCTGACGGTTTATGGTCGTTACCGCAAAATAGTTTGCCACGCTTTTTGCCTGGTCGTCCTCTGCGGCATCCAGTCCCCCTGCAAGGTCGCCGCCGACCTCGACCGCCTCGCCGAGGTATCCGGTCGCATCGCCGCCCGCCGTGGCATCGAAATCGTCATAAACTCCGGCGTCATTGTCTGCGAAAAAGAACAGCCAGTTAAGGTAAACCGCGCCGCCAATAAGCAGTGCCGACAGCGCAATAGCCAGCCGGCGTTTTGCTTTCGGCGTCAGCAGTTCGCGAAACCTGCGCCCTATATCCGCGATTTTATCCTTGGTCGATTGTTTCATTGCAGTTTCTCCTCTCAGCGTTCTGCTTTATCTTTTTCTAAAGAATAATATGAACGAACCGTGTAGTTTATGACAACAATTTTAACCCGATACGAATACTTTTGTTGACGGCAGGTCAAACAGTGCGCACAGCATCGAAATTATCTTCTGCTGCACGACGGGGTTGTCGCCTCCGGAGCACACCACCGCTATGCCGCGCAGCCGCGGCGTCATGCGGCGCAGCAAAACCGGCGACTCCGACGTGCCTGCGCCGATTGTCAGATACTCGCGCGAGCCGTTTTTGCTGTCATAGGCATAGACATGCTCGCTGTCCGATTCGAGAGTGATAAGCACGCTTGCCACTCCCGCCCCGTCGATGCGCTCGATCAGCGCCGCGACCTGGCGCTCGAGCTTTTCGACGTAATCGGAGGTGTCGATTATGTCGGTGCGCCTGGTTTCTTCCTCTTTGGGGCGCCCGAGCGTGTAGTCCACAGAGCCGATGACTATAAGCGCGATGCCGACAAGCAGTCCGGCGCCGAGCAGCCATATACCTTTAACGTTCTTCAGATTTCCGATGAAACCCATTCGACCACCACATTTCCCGCCGCGCAGCCGGTTTGCTCTGCGAGCCATATCTCGATTCCGACAGTTTTGCACACCGCCGGGGCGCGCGCGCTCACTTTATTTATCTTAACGGCTTTTTTATCGGAGGTGTCCAGCGTCACTTTGACCGACACCGATTCCTCGTCGCAGTCCAGCTTTGCCGAAAGCAACAGGGCGAGGGTTTTTTCGATGTTTGCCTTGGTCTGCGCCAGCACCAGCTCATCGGCGTCACCGGCGGTTTCACCGGCGCTGTAGTCCGAGCCGAGCGCGGCCACCACTTCGCCCACTCCGTCGGACAGCGCCGCGATCATGTTTTGTGCCGGCAGCGCGAGCATGACAAGCACGCAAAGCGAGGCGACGTATTTGACGTATTTTTTCAGCTGACCGCCGTCGGGCGCAAGCGCGGTTACTATGCCCGCCGCCGTCGCTACCGTAGCAAGCGAATAAATGTATGAATACACTTCGTTCATGGCTTTACCATCCCGCGGCTTTTTTTACTGCATAACCATGCCGACGGCGGCGCGCGAAAAGGTCGTCACAAAGAACAAAAACATCACCGCACATGAAACAAGTATCGCCAGCCCGAACCCGAGCATGCCCCGCATCTCGTCAAACAGCGAGCTTTCGCGGTCGCAGCCGACAAGTTTGGCGACCGACGCCGTCAGCGAAAACGTGAACCTGCATAGATATATCTGAAGCACCGCCGGCAAGACCAGCGCGAAAATCACCGCTACCGACGCGGTCCCGAGCGTCGAGCGCAAAACGCCTATGCTGCCCCCTATCGCCCGTATCGCGTCGCCGAGCGCGCCTCCGACGACCGGGATATAGCTTGAGGCTGCAAACTTCATCACTCTTGCCGACAGATTGTCCGCCGACAGCGCGAGGTTGACCTGATTGCTTATCACAAAGGTCAGCACGCTCATTATAAATGCCAGCGTGGTGGTGAACATGTTGCGCAGCGTCTGGGTTACGCCCGAAAGGCTCACCTGACCGCCAAGCCCCGTAATAAGCGACAGCCCAAAGCAGACACGCAGCACCGGCCATAATACATAATAGGAAAGCTGCTCGCAAAATGCGGTCAATGTCATCAGCCCCGCAGAGCTGACCGCCGCCGTCGTCACGTTGCCTCCCGCCACATAAAGCGTGCCCATCATGGGGATAAGCCCGGTCATGAAGGCGGTGAGGTTGTCAAGCGTGTCGGCTATCCTCTGCCACACCCCCGAAACCGCGCCGTATGCGGCAAGCACCGCGCACAGCAGCGCCGCATACTCGAGCGCGGCTGTCAGGCCGGCGTTTGAGATTGAGTTTTTCGCGGCGGCAATGGCCGACATTATAATGACAACCCCGAGCAAAATCGAAAGCTGACGTGTCAGCGGCGCCACAAGCTCGCCCAGCTCGGCAACTATCATGTCCACGACGCGCCCGACCGTAAACTCCTCGGCTATCGCGGCCGCGTCGCTGCCGATGTCCTGTGCCGCCGCCGGTATGATGTCCGAGAACTCCTCAAGCGAACTTTCGCCGAACTCGACCAAAACGTCCGAGCTGCCTGTTTCCGGCTCCTCGGCACGCACGCCTGCCGTCAAAAACAGCGCAAGGAGCACGGTTGCTGTTATAAATTTCACTTTCATGGCTTTTCACACTCCCGCGACAAGCGCCCGTTAACCTAAAAGGAGACCGCGTGCAAATTCGAGCAGCTTGTCTATCAGCGGCAGGCAAATCAGCATAATTTCCAGCTTGCCCGCAAACTCTACTTTCGAGGCCGCGCTGTTTTCGCCCATGTCCCGGCATAAGTCGGACGCCGTCTGCGCGACCAGCGCAACCCCGAGCGATTTGACCAGCGGCGTTGCATAGCCGCGAAGCTCCTCGGCATACCAAAGCCCGTTTATGTACTCGATTTGCGGGGCAAGCATGCCGACGACAGCCAACAGCAGTATAACGGCGCCGGTTACCGTGACCGGCATCGTCATCTCGGGCTTAAGCTGCCTGATAAGCAGCGTGACGAAGGCAACCAAAAGCGCCCCGCCGCAAATCTTCATCATCATAATCCGAAAAGGCTGCGTATCAAATCGAGCAGCTCCGATATTTTCCCGACGAGCATGAGCAGCACCATCACAACTCCAACAAGTGATATAAGCATCGCCTGCTCTTCCCCGCCGGCCTTTTTCACGATCATGTAAGCCGCACAGACAGTCAGACCCACGCCCGCGACTCTAATCAGCAGGTCAAAATCCATTTTACATTCCTCACATTATGTGTAGTAAAAGTGATAACGCGACACTATATAAATCTATTCGGTTTGCCGCTTGTTTATTAAACCAGTATAATCGCGACGGCAAGCGCGGCCGAGGCTCCAAGCGTGCGCCAAAGCTTTGCCTGTTTTGCGACCTCGGGCGTCTGCGCGCTTATTATGGTGTCCAGTCTTGCAACCGCCCGGTCACAGTTGCGAAGCTGCTCATCGACGCAGGTTTTGCCAAGCATGCCGCCGAACTCCTGCAGCGCCGCGCGTGTGTCGGCGTTGATATACACCCGCCTGCAGAGCTTTTCGAGCGCCGCATCCCAGCCAAGCTCGGACGCATCCGCCAAAAACCCCGCCGCCTCCAGCGGTGCCGTCTCCCCGCCCGTGCAGAGGGCATAAAGCGTGGCAAGCTCGCCACGGCTGTATTCGATATGGCCGCGCAGCCTTGTTATCAGAGCCGAGAACGCTTTTGCATATCTCAGCGGCTCGCCCTGCGCGTGTGAAGCCATAAGCCCGCCCCCAAATATCGCGGCCGCGATAAGCAGGATGCCGAAAAGTCTTAACGCCTCCAATTTCCGCTCGCCTCCGCAACCGACATGCAGCGCTCGAAAATGCCCGCGTCAAGCAGCAGTTTCACCGACGGGCGCGCGACCAGCTCCTCATAGCTTGAGGCGTGTGCCGAGGCAATCAGCGGCACGCCGGTATGCTGTGCGGCTAAAATGGCCTCCGCCTCGCCGGGGTCGCCCAGCTCGTCGCAAACCAGATATTGCGGCGACATGGTGCGCGTCGCTATCTCGATACCCACCGCCTTTGGATAGCCTGTGAAAATGTCGGCCAGTGTACCCTCGAACATATCCGCGCGGTAAAGCTCTCCGCGCGTGTCAATCACCGCGACCCGCCGCAGGTGAGGCTCCCGAGCCAGCGTCGCGGCGGCGTCGCGAAGCAGCGTAGTTTTGCCGCCGCCCGGCGGCGAGTAAACAAGCACCGAGGCTCTGTAGCCTCGAGACGCTATATATTCGCAAAGCCTGCCGGATATGCCCCGCACGCTGCGCGGCACGCGTATGCAAATCGCGTCCACGTCCGCGACCGCGGCTATTGTGGAGCCGCCGGCCTGTCCCGCGACCGCCCGGCCGCAAATCCCGGCGCGCCCACCGCCGCCGAACGCAATGTATCCGTGCACTATGGTGTCACTGTGTGCGTGCAGCGTGCCGCCGCACAGCCTCGATACCGCGTCGGCCAGCTCGGCAGAGCTGCAAACAATGTCGGTGACGATGTTTCGGTTCCCCGCGGTCAGCGAAACGGGCCGGCCCCTGCGCAGCCGTATCTCGTCGATTTCATCCGGGTCGCACCACAGCCCGCCTTCAATAAGTGAAGATATGCGGGCCGGCAAATATGCCGCGGCAATTTCCGACGCCGACAAAAGCCGCCTGCTGTATCCCATTTGCATGTCCCCCTTTTTGCCTGTCCGACACCATTTATATTGAGGCTGCCAAGCATTTATGCTAATTTAGACAAACAAATGCGGGGGGTTTTTCGGTTGACATGGTGATGGCGGTGTGCTATAATGGCTTCAATAGTTATATCCGGAGGAACGGGTATGCTCGAACGTATTTACACAATACCAATAAACGAGGCGTTTGACGCCTGTGCCCAGGACAGCACGTGCGGATGCCCGTTCTGCAGGCTTCAAACGATGCTTGAATCAAACGAGCTTGAGATTATCCTCGGCGGCTCCATGATGGAGCCCGACGTGCGCATTAAAACCAACGCGCAGGGCTTTTGCCTGCGCCACTATAATGCGCTGCTCGACCGCAACAACATGCTGGGGCTTGGGCTGATACTCGAAAGCCATCTTGACGAGCTGCGCGCCCAGCTTGAGCCGGGCGGGATAGCGGTTTTCGCGAAAGGCGGTCCGGCGCCGGTTGCCGTCGAGCGGCTGGAGCGGCTGGACAAGTCCTGCTATATCTGCGGGCGGGTCGACTTTTCGCTCGGTCGCATGCTCGCAAACGCCGCCGCGCTTTGGGATACCGAAAAGGAGTTTCGGGACAAGACGGATGCCCAGCCTTATTTTTGTCTCAAGCACTTCCGCATGTGGTGCCATGAGGCAAAAAGGTATATGATCAAAAAGCGGTTTGCCGAGTTTTACGACGCGGTGTCCAAAGTCGTGCTTGCCTATTTCGACGAGCTGCGCTCGGATGTCAGCCTGTTTTGCAGGAAGTTTGACTATCGCTATGACAGCGAGCCTTGGGGCAACAGCAAAGACTCGGTGGAGCGCGCCATAAAATTCCTTCGCGGTGTATAGCGGCGGATTTGCCGGCATGGTGCCGGGTGCGCCGGGATTTGCCGGCAAATTTAACCGCGCCGCCAAAGCTGCAGCATCGAAATTGACACTTTTCCGGCAAAAACACTTTCTATAAACCACAGGAGAAAGCCAGATGAAAAAGACCCTGCACATCATCCCCCACTCCCACTGGGACCGCGAGTGGTATATGAGCTTTGAGCGCCACCGCGTCCGGCTGGTGGAGCTTTTTGATACGCTTATAAAAGTGATGGAGGAAAATCCCGAGTATACCTACTACCATTTGGACGGCCAGTTTGTTGTCATCGAGGACTATCTCGAGATAAAACCTCACATGCGCGACCGTCTTTTTGCGCTTATCCGTGCCGACCGCATCCAGATTGGGCCGTGGTATGTGCTTCAGGACGAGTATCTCACCTCGGGTGAGGCAAACGTCCGCAACATGCTTTACGGTATCAAGCTGTGCCGTGAAATAGGTGCCGAGCCGGTCATGTGCGGCTATTTCCCGGACGCTTTCGGCAACATAGGGCAGGCACCGCAGATTTTGCGCGGGTTCGGTATCGACAACGCGGTGTTCGGCCGCGGGCTGAACGACCTCGGCTCCGACAATGCCGTCGTAAAGCAGAACGGCATCACCGGCAGCGAGCTTATCTGGCAGGCGCCGGACGGCAGCGAGGTTTTCGGCATCATGTTCGCCAACTGGTATCACAATGCGATGGAGCTGCCGAGCGTCCCGGACTCGCTGCGCGAGCGAATAAAGCATATCGTCGCGTCTACCTCGCGTTTTGCCGCCACCGACCATCTGCTCGGGATGAACGGCTGCGACCACCAGCCCGTTCAGACCAACCTGCACGAGGTTATAAAGCTTGCAAACGAAGTTCAGGACGAAGTCACAGTCAAACAAAGCAACTTCAAAGACTATATCGCCGAGATTCGCAAGCACAAAGACAAGTTCAAGACGGTCCGCGGCGAAATAGCCGGCCAGTACACCGCCGGTCATTACCTGCTTATCAACACCGCCTCCAGCCACATTGACATAAAACAGAAAAACCACGAAACCCAGCTTATGCTCGAGCGCATTGCCGAGCCGCTCAATTCGCTTTCCTATATCGCCGGCGACGAGTATCGCGACGATTTCTTCCTTTATGCCTGGCGCACGCTGATGCAGAACCATCCGCACGACTCCATCTGCTCGTGCTCGTGCGATGAGGTTTACGATGAAATGCTCATACGGTTCCAGAAGGCGTTTGACACGGCCGACGAAATGAAGCTTGCGGCGACCGACTATCTCACAAGCAAAATTGACACCTCCGCCGGCACCGAGCGCAACCTCGTCGTCTTTTCGCTTGAGCCGACGCCTGTTACCACCACCGTTAAGACCGTGGTCGACTTCCCCGAAAACTCCGGCATCACCGAAATTCATATCAAAGACGCCGGCGGCAACATTGTTCCCGCATCCTACCGGTTCCTCGGACGTACGTTTACATACACTCTGCCGAAAGATTCGTTCCGCAAGCCCAAGTTCGTCGACCGGTTCGAGGTCGAGTTTGTGGCAAACCTTTCGGGCGGGCTGGGCTATGAGGTTTACACCGTGCATCCCGGCGCGGCACCGGTTGACACCGGCTTGAAAGTGCATTCAATCGGCGCCGAAAACGAGTTTTACAAGCTCACTTTCAATAAAAACGGCACATTCGAGCTTGAGGACAAGCAGACCGGCCGCATCTATTCGGGCTGCAACCTGATTGAAGACACGCGCGACGAGGGCGACCTTTACAACTATCGTCCGGTGAAAGACGATGTGCCCGTAACAAGCGTAGACAATCCCGCCGAAATCTCGATTGACTCGCAAAACGACTACAGCGTCACTTTCAAAGTCAAGGCGGGCATCGACATCGACGCCGACGTCACAAGCTATATAAAAGTGACGGCGGGAATCCCGTATCCCGAAATTAAAACGGTTGTGGACAACCGGTTCGGCAACCATCGCCTGCGCGCGCTCTTCCCCGCCGACATTATGACCGACAAGGTGCTCGCCGAGGGTCAGTTCGACCTTGTCGAACGCAACATCACGCCGTGGGAGGGCTGGCAGAACCCCTCGAACACACAGCGCTGCATGGCTTTCTTTGCTGTAGAGGGCGAGCGCGACTGCCTTGCCATCGCCAACCGCGGTCTCTGCGAGTATGAAGTGCTGCGCGACGGCCGCAACACCATGGCGGTGACGCTGCTTCGCTGCGTGGACGAGATGGGCGACTGGGGCATATTCCCCACACCGAAAGGCCAGTGCATCGGCCGCTATGAGCTGGAATATGCGCCGGTAATGTATACCGCAAACAATAAGGCGCGCGGCTACAGCCTTGCTTATGCTTTTGCGGGTCAGCCTGCGCTGGCGGTACAGACCGGCCGTCACAGCGGTCCGCTGCCGGCCTCGCACAAGTATCTCGCTTATGACAACGAGTATGTGCGCATGTCGGCGCTTAAAAAGGCCGAGTATTCCGATTCGCTGATTTTCCGCTGCTTTAACATCTCAAATCAGGCCCAGACCACCGAGTTTACGGTTGACGGACAGGTTAAAGTCGTCTATATGTCCAGGCTTGACGAAACACGCGGCGAGGAGATTCCGGTTCAGGACGGCAAATTCACACTCGATATTGGCGCAAAGAAAATTGTAACACTCGAGCTTGTTTTAAACTAAAATAAGAGGCGGCTGCCTATGCCGCCTCTTTTATTTTTGCAATGCATCCCGGTGGAACATATTTCCATTGCCGTCGTCATGGCCGATATGTGGGGGTGTATAATAATTGAAAAGACTGCTTGCACTGTTTTTAGTTGCGATTATGCTGCTCTCTGCCTGCAAAAACGCGGCCGGAGATACAAAAGTTTCCAAAACCGACGCTGTCGGCGAGCCGCAAACCGAGGCAAATTCCGAAACCGGTGCTGTCGCGGCATCTGAAACCGCAGCAGACCTTTTACGCGCCGAGGAGCTGAAAGCGCTGCTGCGCGAAAACTTTCCGCGCACCGACGGCTCGACCTCGGCGATACCGCTTGACGCGGCTGTTCGCGCCGCTATTTTCGGCATTACATACGAGGAAGCCGAGGCGCAGGTCTTCCACACCACCTCGCATAAATCCTTTTATAACCTGCTTGACGGCAAATGCGACTTTATATACTGCCACCTGCTTTCGGAGGCACAGTACCATGCTGCGGAGTTTTATGGGGTCAAGGTCGAGCAGATACCGATTGCTCGAGAGGGATTTGTGTTCATTGTCGGCCGCGACAACCCGGTCGACAGCCTGACCGTCGAGCAAATTAAGGGGATTTACTCCGGTAAAATCACAAACTGGAAAGAGGTCGGCGGCGACGACATGCCGATTATCGCCTACCAGCGTAACGTCGATTCGGGCAGTCAAAACTACATGACCGCATTTATGGGGGACACTCCGCTGATGGACGCGCCGACCGAGCTGCGCCCGGGCAACATGAACACTATCGTCGACGCGGTCGCCTCTTACAAGCCGGACGGCGGGAGCATCGGGTATTCGGTCTACTCCTATGTCGGCGGCATGTACGACGCCGGCGGGCGGGTAAAAATCCTGAAAGTAAACGGCGTCCGGCCGAGCTATGAAACCATCGCGGACGGCAGCTATCCCTGCACCGGCTACAACTATGTCGTTTTCCGCGCAGACGAGCCGGATGGCTCGCCGGCACGCAATCTCGCCGAGTGGATACTGACCGCCGAAGGTCAAGCCGCTATAGCTTCCACCGGATATTTTGCGCCGCTTGAGCCTGTGCCCGGCGTAAAGCCGACGATTACCGGACTGCGGCTTTACTCCAAGAAAGGCACCGGCGACCGGAAGGCCGATTTCTGCGCCTACTACCATATCGCAGACGTGCCGACCGAGCCGCTTGACATAGAATTTGAGGACGGCTACAGTGTCGGCGTGCGCTCATATACTTTCGACCGGAGCCGTCCGGTCACCGGCAACGCCGCGCTCGACAAAGAGGTCGCAAATTATCTCGTTGATATAACCGCCCGCATGGTATCGC
Organism: Clostridiales bacterium UBA3953; assembly: GCA_002385415.1. Classification (GTDB taxonomy): domain Bacteria; phylum Bacillota; class Clostridia; order Oscillospirales; family CAG-272; genus DTU078. Next base: position 12,804 of record DGDL01000015.1, on the reverse strand, counting down.
TCGAGTTTCCATACGACATCGAGGAATGGGACCCGGAGCCGACACTGCCGATCCGGTTTGATTTTACAGCCGTCAACGGCTATCTTTCGGTCACCGTCATGCGCGGTCCCTACTACACTGTCGGCGCGATGTGGGACATCGAAACCGGCAAGCGGCTTGCGTTTTCCGATTTGTTTGAGTCCGGCACCGAGTTTATAAACACTGTAAACGAGCGGCTGAACTCGTATTTTTTCTCCGCGGACGAATTTATTTCACCCGGTATCGAAACAAAGCGGCCGTTTGTGGGGGTCGAGAGTGAGTTTAGCAACTTTGCCTTAAGGAAAACATACTCACTCGAATACGACCGGCATATTTTATACCTTTGCCTGTACTTCAATTCGGACGATAGCAGCTATTTCAGCAGGCCGTATACTTTTGGTATTTCCGTCCGCGGCCTGCCCGGCTGCCTGCTCTCAAACGCGCGCGACATGTCGGGATATTTTGAAAGCCGGCATAATGAATACTGGTTTAACGAAAACATTGAAATCAGAAAAGTCGACTTTGTCAGCGGCGCAACCTTCCACTCGGAGCTGCGCTGGTACGATATAGTGGGCTATCCCGGCGCGCAGCGCATAAACGAGGCGCAGTACAGGTATCTCTCCGAAAACTACGACGTTCCCGAGCTTGCATGGTCGGACGAAGCGGTCGCAGCCGCACTCGAGTATATGCGCGATATACTTTTATACAATTACGGTATCGAAAACCCGACGCGCAATGACTTAACAAGGTGCCGCGTCGTCATAGAGGCAAAGCCGTTTTTCTTTGGTGACAGGTATGTCGCTATCTCCTATCTTGCGCGCTCGGAATACGACGATTCAATTGGATACGGCGGCGGAATAATAAACGGACGGCACATGGCGCTGTATGACCTTTTGACCGGCGACCAGGTCGACTTTTCGGCAGTGCTGGTGGACGGCAGGCTCCGCGGCACGCTCTATTCGCCGGACAGAAGCTCGGTCATATCCGAAAATGCGGTGATGGCCGACACACCGTGCCAAATCATTGTCACTCCTTTACCCCCTCACATCGAGATGTATTTCGAGACGGAGGGAACACCGGTCGGCCGGCTTGTGCCATGCGATGACTCGCTGGTGTGGTTTAAGTAACAAAAAAACAGGGTTTCGGATAATTCCGAAGCCCTGTTATTTTTCGGCCAGCGTCGCCCAGAAAGTCGGCACGCCGTATTCGTGCAGCTTGCCGCTGCCGTTTGTATCCATCGCGGCTGTTTTCCTATATCCTCGCAACCCCGCTTTTCCGAGCGGCATCGGCGACAGCGGCCGCCACTTTTGCGGCAACCGCCCTGTCAAGCGCGCTCGGGATAATGCAATCCGGCGAAAGTGCCTCGTCTGAAACGCACTCTGCAATCGCATTTGCGGCTGCAATCTTCATCTCCTCGTTTATATCGGAGGCACGGACGTCCAGCGCGCCGCGGAATATGCCCGGAAACGCCAACACGTTGTTTATCTGGTTGGGAAAANNAGCTTGCCGCTGCCGTTTGTATCCTCGTAAAGGTCGAGTATTTTAAAGCCGGCCTTGATTTGCCCGCGAATCTGCTCCTCAAGCGTGTGCGAAAACTGCACTCCGGAGTCGGTGTCGCGCAGCTTTTCCATCAGCTCGGGGTCGCGCAGCGGATTGTACGGCAGCTTGTGCGTGAGCACGCTCTCGGTTTCGTCAAATATGTAGTTTATCCCGTTGTCAAGCCCGGAAAGCAGTCTGCCGCCGGGTCTCAGCACTCGATAGCACTCGCGCCAGACATGGGACACGTCCTCAATGTAGCAATTTGAGACCGGGTGAAATATCATATCAAACGTCGCATCCCCAAACGGCAGCGGTTTTGTCATGTCGGCATGCACAATTTCGATTTCGTACCCTTCCCGCTCGGCGACCATGCGCTCGGTCTCAATCTGGCGGCGCGAGTAGTCCAGCACNNGTTTATCTGGTTGGGAAAATCGCTGCGGCCGGTGCCCACAATTGCCGCGCCGGCTTCTTTTGCAAGGTCGGGCATTATCTCCGGCACAGGGTTTGCCATCGCCAGTATTATCGGGTCCGGCGCCATCGAGCGCACCATCTCCGGCGTGACGCATCCGGGCGCGGAAACGCCGATAAACACGTCGGCGCCGCGCATCGCGTCGGCAAGCGTGCCGCGCACATTGGCGGGATTGGTTATGGCCGCCACTTCCCTTTTCTCGGGCGAAAGGTTTTCCCGGTCGCGGCTTAAAATGCCGGAGCGGTCGCAGGCTATGATGTTTTCGGCGCCCTGCGCAAGCAGTATCTTCAGTATTGCCGTTCCTGCCGCGCCGATCCCGCTTATGACGATTTTCACGTCGGACAGCTTGCGGCCGGTCAGCTTCATGGCGTTTATCAAAGCTGCCGAGGTCACAACCGCCGTGCCGTGCTGGTCGTCGTGG
>DGDL01000015.1:0-10181 GCA_002385415.1 Clostridiales bacterium UBA3953 | reverse complement strand
GCCGTGCCGTGCTGGTCGTCGTGGAAAATAGGTATGTCGCAGACTTCTTTGAGCCTGCGCTCGATTTCAAAACACCTTGGCGCCGATATGTCCTCAAGATTTATCCCGCCGAAACTGCCCGATATAAGCTCTATAGTGCGGACAATCTCGTCGATGTCTTTGGAGCGCACGCACAGCGGGAATGCGTCGATGTCGGCAAAAGCCTTAAACAGCGCGCATTTGCCTTCCATGACCGGCATCGCGGCCTCCGGGCCTATGTCGCCCAGCCCGAGCACCGCGGTGCCGTCGGTTATAACCGCGACGAGGTTGGCACGCCGCGTCAGCTCATAGCTTTTGCTTTGGTCTTTCTGTATCTCAAGGCAGGGCTGTGCGACGCCGGGCGTATACGCAAGCGACAGCTCCTCGCGGCTGGTGACCGGCGCGCGGCAGATAACCTCAATCTTGCCTCGCCACTCGTAATGCTTTTTCAGCGCCATTTCTGCGTAGTTCATGGGATGTACTGCTGCCTTTCGTCAGTTTTTATACATACGCGCGGCGACCTGCCATCTGCAGGAAAGCGCGCTCGCTGAACGGCACGCGCTGGCCGTTTATAATCTGATAGTTTTCATGTCCCTTTCCTGCCAACAGCACCACATCGCCCACGCGCGCCGTCTCGACGGCGAACTCTATCGCCTCGGCGCGGTCGGAAATGCAGGTGTATGCATGAAATCCCAGCGAAAACCCACGCACTATATCGCGCATGATATTTTCGACCGGCTCGTCGTCCGGGTTGTCCGCCGTCACAATGCAAAAATCGGCGTATTTTTCCGCCACTTTCGCAAGCAGCGGACGGCGCAGTTGCGAGCGCCCGCCCACCGAGCCGAACAGGCATACAAGCCGCGTCGGCATGTACTCTCGCAGTGCGGAAAGGGCATGTTCGAGACTTAGCTCGTTGTGTGCGTAATCTATTATAAATGTAGCATAGGGCAGCGCCTCTATCAGCTCGAACCGCCCGCGAACGGTCGCGGTCTGAAGCGCCGCCGCTATCTCGGCTGCCGGCACGCCCAGCTCGAGCGCCGCGGCAAACGCGAGTGCCGCGTTGGAGGCGCTGAACTCGCCCGGACAGGGCACCGACAAAGCGACGCTTCCGCTGCCATGCTTTATATTAAACGAAACTCCGAGCGCGGTCGGATTTTTCCACTTCTCGATGTTTGTAACCGTAAAATCCGCAGCGGAACGGATACCGCAGGTGACAAACCCCGTACCGGAAGGCAGCGCGCGCGCCATGTAACCGGCATAGGCGTCGTCGGCGTCAATCACCGCAAAACGGGAGTTGGCCATAAGCTGCGCTTTGCAGTCGCGGTATTCCTCAAACGTCGCGTGTTCGCTCGGGCCGATGTGGTCGCCATGCGAAAGATTGGTGAAGATGCCGATGTCGAACTTCAGTCCTTCGACCCGCCAGGTCTTGTAAGCCTGCGACGACACCTCAACTATCGCATAGCGCACGCCGCGGCTTACCATATCGGCAAACGCTCGGTGCAAAAGCAGGCTTTCAGGCGTGGTGTTGGGGGTCGGCGTGACGGTTCCGCATATATCTATGCCGTTTGTGCCGATGCTCGCGGCGATGTGCGGGTTGCCGCGCAGCCCCGACGAGTAGTTTAATATTTGATGGATATATGATGCGACCGAGGTTTTGCCTTTTGTGCCGGTGACGCCAATAAGCGTGAGCTTGTCCGCCGGGCGGCCGTAAAACTCGGCCGACATGAGCGCAAGCGCGCGCCTTGAGTTTGGCGCAATCGTCTGAGAGGCGTCGGGCGGCAAGTCCAGCTTTTCTTCACAGACAAAATCGCGGCAGCCGCGCGAGTAGGCATGTGCCGCAAATTCGTGTCCGTCATGTTTTGCGCCTCTGAGACAGAAAAAAAGCGAGCCGGGAGCGGCTGTGCGCGAATCATAAGTCAGCTCCTCGATTTCGCGCCGTGCAAACTCCTCGGGACACGGCGCGCCGGCAGCCTGCGCAAGTATTTTAAGTTTCATATCATCACCTGCATTGGGGTGCGGACTTGCCGCACATTAATACCTTATCTCTTTCCCGCACGCTTTTATGGCTTCAAATGCGAGTGTTTCAAGCGAATCTATATAAAGCGGCCCGAGGTCGCGTTGGCGGCGCAAAAGCGACAGCTCTGTGCAGCCCAATATTATTCGCTGACATCCTCGCTCTGTAAGCTCGCGCGCGACCTGATTAAAGCTCTCCATATCCGGCTCTTTCCCCGGCTTTATCTCGTCGTAAATTATCTTGTTAAGCCTGTCCTGCCCTTCGCGAGAGGGCACTTCCCAGGACAGCCCGACCGCATCGCAGTATTTTTGATATGTTCCCGTTGTGACAGTGCCCTCGGTCGCCATGATACCGACTTTTGTGCAGCCCTGCTCGCGCGCCCGCTTTACCGTTACCTCTACAATATTTATTAAGGGCACCGGCAGCGAGCGGCTGAGGCTGTCGTAAAAATAATGGGCGGTATTGCAGGGCATGGCGAGTATGTCCGCGCCGTAAGCGACCAGCCTCTTGGCGTCGGCAAGCATTTGGTCGAGCGGGTTTTGGTCAGAGCGGCCGCAAATAAACGCCGTGCGGTCGGGCGTTGACGCCCGTCCCGAAAGCACCGTATCAATGTGCTCCTGGTCACTATCCGCTTTTGTATGCGTTATCAGCAGCTCGTAAAAATACGCGCCTGCCATCGGGCCCAGCCCGCCAAGTATACCGAGAACATGTGGTTTTTCCATATCAATAAATACCTTTACACGGATTAAGTTTGTCTGGCAGCCATGAATTTGCCGGCGCAAGTTTATTTTTTATAGTACTTTTTGAATTTTCCTATATGCCGCAGCTCATGCAGCCAAACGTAAAGCATTCTGCGGGGATTGCCCGCCAAATCCGGCTTGTAGCGCATCGATGAATAGGCTTGCCCGCTTGAAATCAGATTTTTTACGCGCGAATTTATTTCGGGCGACGAGTATTTATAGACAATTTTGTCGGGTATATATCGCCAGTATATCTCACTATCGGATATTTTGCAACCGTCGGCATCGGTAAACCCGCCTTCGAGATAATCGCGCACGATGTATTGTGCGACATTGTTGCCCGCTGCGGTGACATAATAGTTGCTGCGGCCAAGCCGCACATTTATTTCAAACACGCGGAAAGTGTCGTCGCGAGGGTCGTATTTTATGTCAAAGTTTGAGTATCCGACAAACCCGACTTCTTCGAGCAGGCAGCGCAGCCTGTCGCACAGCTCGCAGTTTGTCTCGGTTATAATAGCCGCGTGGTTGCCCAGCCCCTTCGGCGTATGTTCTTCGAGCAGCACATGCCCGAGGCACATCATGCGCACCTTGGCGTTTCGGTCGCTGTATGCCGTCAAGACATACATGTGCGAGTCGTCGCCGGGTATCCTGTCCTGGACGATGATGTTTTCCGGATAGCCCGAGGCGCGGATTTTCGATACTATCTCCAGCGCTTCGCTTTCGGTTTCGGCGACATAGACTTTTTTCATGCCCTCGAACTCGTGTTTCCAGTATTCGGAGCTGACCGCCGGCTTGATTACCACCGGACAGCGGAACGGTATCTCCGGCTTTGCATCCGGCGCGATTGCATGCGTTGCGGGATATGGTATGTTCATGCGCCTGCAAAGCTCGTAAAACTGTGATTTGTCGGTCAGCCGTTTTATCAGGGAATAGTCCGAATACGGCACAATGTAGTACTCGCTGAGCTCGTCCCGCAGCATCGAAAGCAGCTCGACATAAGCGTCCGTGCAGCCGAAAGCTATCATTATCCGGTCGCTTTGCGCCTTGGCAAACTCTATAAGCGTCGATTTTACCTTTTCAGGGCTGTCGAGGTCGGGCACGACCGTGAAATCGAGTATGCGCGTGTGTTTTGTCACGCCGATGCGATACTTGCCGAACGCATGCGACCGAACTCCATAGCGCTCGTGAAAGGCGCGCGCTATATTGTAGCAGTTGAGGTCCGCGCCGAGCAACACGGGCAGCAGTTTTTTATGCATTTACCATCTACACCGTCCTCAATTTTCGTCAATAAAGAAACGCTTATACCATACAAGAAAGATCAGCGCAGTCCAAATCTTTCGCCCGTTGTTCTCTGTGCCCGAGCGGTGACGCTCGAGAAGTCTGTTTAAAGCGGCCGTATCGAAAAATTCCGACGCCTGCGGCAGGTTAAAATACTCGCGCGCAAAGCCGTAATACTTGTCCTCGCGCAGCCAATATCGGATGGGCACGGGGAAACCTATCTTTTCGCGGTTTGCCCAATCGTCCGGCAAAGTGCGGTTTGCGGCGGCACGCAGAACATATTTTGTGCCCTTTTCGTTTACCTTGTAGTCGGATGGGATTTTTCGCGCCACCTCAAAGAAGTTTTTGTCAAGAAAAGGCACGCGCAGCTCCAGCGAATGAGCCATGCTCATCTTGTCGGCTTTCTGCAGAATATCGCCCGGCTGCCAAAGCACAAGGTCAAGATACTGCTTTTTCTCAAGCTCGGGCAAGTCGGCCACGCGTGCGTAAACCGGCGCGGTCAGCTCGTGCGGGCTCGGCCCGATGCGGTATTCGGGGCGCAGCACCGCCGCCGCCTCGCGTTCGGGGAATATGAGCGCCTGCCCGATAAAGTAGTCCTCCGGCCGGCCGGAGCCTTTTATGAGAAAATCGCGCCCACGGAAATAGGGCAGCCGACTTGCAGCAGCGGAAGCCACGCGGCGAATGAATGACGGCACAGCCTTTTTATATTTCCTCATCGCCGGCGTATCATTGTACCAGTCATAGCCGGCAAAAAGCTCGTCCGAGCCTTCGCCCGACAGCACGACTTTCACATGCTCGGCTGCAATTTCGGCAAGAAAATACAGCGGAACCGACGAAGGGTTCGACTGCGGCTCGTCCATGTGATACTGGATGGCCGGCAGCGCGTCGAAACACTCGTCGGCAGAGAGCATGCGGCGCACGTTTTTTATGCCGAGCCTCTCGGACAGCTCGGCGGCGTAAACCGTTTCGTCAAATTTGTGATAGTCGAACCCGACCGAGAAGGTCACGGCGGGCATCATCGCGGCGGTTATATAACTTGAGTCGACGCCGCCCGAAAGAAATGCGCCCACCGTTACATCGCCGACCCCATGCGCCTCTACAGACTCGCGAACGGCGGCGTCCAGCCGCTCGACCCACTCGTCAAACGGTATGCGCTCTTCCTCGAAAACATAGTCGTAATAGCGCTTTACGCGCATCTCGCCGTTTTTATAGGTAAAGCAGTGAGCCGGCGGCAGCTTGTAGACGCCCTCGAAAAAAGTTTCCTCGGTTGCAGAATATTGAAATGTCAGATATGGGCGCAATGCGCGGGGATTAAGCCGCTTGACAAATGCGGGATGGTCGAGGAAAGCCTTTATCTCCGAGCCGAAGATAAGCCCGCCGCCCGACGGCTTGCAGTAGTAAAAGGGCTTTATTCCGAAGATGTCACGCGCTCCGAACAGGGTTTTCTCATGTTTGTCCCAAATCACAAAGGCAAACATGCCGCGCAGCCTGTCCACGATTCCCTCGCCGTATTCCTCATAGGCGGCAACCAGCACCTCGGTGTCACAGCGGGTTGTAAACTCCCTTCCCCGCGCCTCAAGCTCGCGGCGCAGCTCGAGAAAGTTGTAAATCTCTCCGTTGTAGACGATAACATATCGCCCGTCGCGAGATGTCATGGGCTGGCGCCCGCCTTCCGAAAGATCGAGTATGGACAGCCTGCGAAAAGCCAGCGCTATGTCGTCATCACAATATTCGCCCCACATGTCGGGGCCGCGATGCGCAATGCGCGCCGACATGCGCTCTATAATCTTTTTCTTTTCCTCGATATTATATAAAAATCCTACAAAACCGCACATAATACACCCAAACAAACCGGCTGTGCCGAAAATAAAAATTTGGCAATTCTATTTTAGTAACTTTTGACGCTTATAATACAACGCGCTTCTTCCAGCGGCCGGAAATGTAGTATGTAATCGAGATAAGCAAAGCGACAAACGCCGCAAACGGCGCTCCGACGCCAATGCCGCGCAGTCCCCAGTCAAACACAAATCCGAAAATATAGGCTGCCGGAACGCGCACTAATATGGCCGATATCAGGCTGCTGAAAAGAGTAAACCGCGTGTGCCCGGCTCCGGTATATAGGCCGTTGAGGCAGAAAAGAAACGGCACAATCAGGTAATCAAACGCAAATACCCTTATATACTCGACACCGTAAGATATAAGGGCGGGGTCGTCATTGAACACCTTGATTATCGCTTCCGGGAAAAGCTGGGTAAGCATAAACACCGGATAGGTGACCGCAACGGCAAAAAGCATGCCTATCACCATCGTCTTTTTGGCACGCCCGTATTCGCCTGCGCCTATATTGTGGGACGCCATCGCGGAAACCGAGGAGCTCATGGCAATTGCGGGCAAAATTGCAAAGCTGTTGTATTTGCCCACCGCGCCGAGCGCCGCCGACGCCGCATATCCGATGGAGTTTGCAAACGCCGTCAAAAACATAAACGAAATGCCCACCGTACCGTTTTGGATCGCGGACGGCAGTCCTATCTTTATAATCTGCTTGATTCTGTCTTTGTGCAGTCGAAATGACGAGCGATTGAAATTAAAAATAAAACCCTTTTTGCGCAGGTAAACGACGCAAAGCACCATGCTTAACGCCTGCGATATAACCGTTGCAACAGCGGCGCCCGCCGCACCAAGCGGTATAACCGCGACAAGCAGCAGGTCGAGCACTATATTTGTAAAACACGCGATGGCAACGAAATAGAGGGGGTTTTTGCTGTCACCCAGACCGCGCATAATAGCGGCCAGAGCGTTGTATCCGAAGATAAACACCGTGCCCAGCATTGTGATGGTGAAATAAGACTTGGCGTAAGCAAAAGATTCCGCCGGAGTTTTAATAAGATACAGCACCGGGTCGGTTAAAATAAGCATGACGGTGGTTATTATGCCGGCGAGTATAAACAGACCGGTGAAAAGCGTTCCAATCACCTCGCGGATAGCTTGGCGGTTGCCCGCACCGAGGTACTGTCCTATGAGCACCGTACCGCCGACGCACAGCCCGAACACTACGTTTGTAATTATCATTGTAGCCTGGCTTCCGATATTGACGCCCGACATTGCGGCAGTTCCGGCAAACTGCCCGACAATTATCATGTCGGCAACGCTGTAAAGCGACTGTATCAGGTTTGAAATCAAAAAAGGAAGCGCGAACTTAAAGAGCTGTTTGGGAACGCTGCCTTTTGAAAGGTCATGTTCAAATCTGGTAGCTGCCATTTGATAGTTTTTCTCTCTTAATGTCGTATTTTGAGCTTCTTTCTTATTTTGTATAACTTCAATATTATATCCTGTATAGCATCCGATTTCAAGTATAAATTGTAAACGCCCGAAATAATAGCCTCTCTTGCCTTTATCGCCGGGCGCGATGGCAGCTTGATGTCGCGACAAAACATGTAAACGCTATAAACAGCACAGCGGAATATGCCGGGCAACTTTACCTGCCGGTTTTCGCCCGCATCATGCCAAAACCGACAAAATCCCGTTTTCCGTGTTGACAATTGGTGTTGCGCGTGATATAATCACTTCAAACCGCATACCGCGAATAATCAGGGGCGCTGAAACGCTTTCGGCTGAGATGTGAGACGAGATTACGGTCTCCGGTCCCTTATCACCTGAAATGGGTAATGCCAGCGTAGGGAGATTATTTATGCGTATTGCATACGTTTATACACGGAGCAATTCGATAGATTTTTTACCGCAGCCCATTATTCGGGTGTGCGGTAATTTTATTTATCGGAGGTGTTTTCCGTGCAAAACACAAAAACGCGCATACTTGTGGAATGCGCGGTCATGGTAGCGCTTGCCGCGGTGCTTTCAATGATCAAAGTTTACGAGGCACCGCTGGGAGGCTCGGTCACACTGTTTTCCATGGCACCGATTATTGTCGCATCGCTCAGACACGGGCCGAAATGGGGGTTTGCTGCGGCGTTTGTCTATTCAATGACGCAGCTTTTGCTCGGGATGGGCTCGCTGTCCTGGGTTCCGTCACTTGAGGGGGTTATACTCTGCATACTGCTTGACTACATAATCGCCTTTACGGTGCTCGGGGTCGCCTCGTTTTTCCGGCCGCCCGCCGATGCGACCTATAAAAAGCGGCTTGCGCTGATAGTGATGGCATCGCTTGCGGCGTGTGCCCTTCGTTTCCTGTCTCACCTTCTATCCGGAGCTGTGGTATGGTATGAAATCACCAAGGCGGGTGAGTGGAACGACCTTGTCATGAGGACGGGCATGTGGACATACTCGACAATTTACAACGCCACTTACATGGTGCCGGAAGCGGTTATTACAGTTGTCGCGTCGCCAGCCATCGCGTTTGTGCTTGCGGCGGTCGAAAAGCGCCGGTCTGCCGCCAAAACCGCAAAATAACTGTCACAAGACGCCGCCCGCGGGGAGCGCTCCCTGCAGGCGGCGCTTTTTTATTTTATGGGGTCAAGACGAGTAGGCGTCGATTATCTTTTCAAGCTCATCGAGTCCGCGCTTTTCGTTTGATTTGTAAAACGATGCCATGTTGTTTTTCTGCTGCGTCACAAACGGCGTGAACATGTTGAAGTTGAAGGTCGTAAGCTGAAGCGGATAGCTGCGCGAGTTTTTGATTATGTCTATCATCGCCTCGGAATCGTTGTCGCGTGTCAACTTTGTGGTAAGCACTACGTCATAGTAGGCAGGCATGACATTACGATATGACTCGGCCGCCATTGCTTCAAGCATTATGGATATAAACTCAAGGTCTTGAGCCGTTATCGGGATATAGGTCATTGTGCACACCGCATCAACGCTTTCAAGATACTCCTGCTGCTGTTCGGTCAGCTTTGGGTGCGGGATTATGCCGAAATCGTCTTCCATGTCACGGAAGTTTGGCAAAAGTATAAACCTTGAATTAAGCATCAGCGACCGGCTTTGCGCAAATATCTCCATATCGATTCCCCAGTCGACCGTGTTGAGGTATCCTCCGTTGTCGGCAGCAAATACGGCTATCACCTTGTCGACAAGGTCGAAGGTTTTTTCGTTGTCGAGATTAAATGCGGGCAGATTGCTTTCGTCTTTAACCGTATATGTGCCGCCCAGACCGAAGAAAATACTTTCGTTTGCGTCGCAATACCAGCCAGTGAAGCCGAACCTGTCGTCTTTATAGTTTATCTTCCCGTCGCCGTTGAGGTCGGCAAGCCCCAGTTTGCAGATTTCAAGGAAATCATCGAACACCCATGTGCCCTCGAGCACCGATTCATAGGGATAATCAATATTCAGGTCGGTGAAAAGGTTTTTGTTAAACAGTATGATTCGCGTGTTGCCGAGTGTGGAGACATTATAGTCGCCCGCCATCATGTATATCTTGTTTCCGAAACACAGGTCGCGGATTACGTTCGTGTCCCACCAGGGCTTTTCGAGGTCGACATAGGGCAGCCCGTTCCAGTCGATAAACCGCCCTTCATAGACAAGCGTCGTTATTCCCGAGTAGACATTGTTCATGCCCATGGCGACTTCAAACGCATTATCGCCGGCAAGTATCATGGTGTCTATGTTTCTTGTAAAACCGTCGCCGTATCCGGCAATATGCGGAACGAATTTTATGCCAAAACGCTGCTCGAGCGCCATATTGCGGCTGAAAACCGAGTCGTTGAATATCTCGCCGTTGAGCTGCTCCGCAACGAAATCGTCTTTGCAACCAGTTCCCTCGTCGCAGAAAACGCGAAATTCCCTGCCGTCATAGTACTTTTCGGGCAATTCTTCACGAATTTCGGTTTCCGTTTCAGTCTCGGTCGGCAAAGTCTTATCGCTCCCTGTTGCATCTTTTGTGCCGCTGTCCGAACACGAAAACAGCACCGTCGCTGCCACAGCGGCAGCAAGAAATAAAATAAGCAGTTTTTTCATGATTTTCTCCAAGAAGTAAAATTCACAGTCTTAATTTTTATCATACACCCGGCAAGCCAAGCCAGCATAAAGGTTGCGCCAGATGCAGCTTCATTGCGGAGCGCTTTTCACCGGCCAAACAGCCACCGGTCCGACTTAATTTAATGCAGAAATCGCATTGTCCGATAACGCACAGTTATAACAATCCGCCGTCTCTTATACTCGGTATAATAGCTGTCTCT
>DGDL01000094.1:682-28384 GCA_002385415.1 Clostridiales bacterium UBA3953 | reverse complement strand
GTATGTGCAGTTATAAAAACAGCCGCGGCTGAGCACGACTATAGCGGTGCCCACTTTGGACGACTCGAGATTGGGATAATCGAAAAGGTCAAAATCGGGTATCGGCAGCCGGTCAAGATCGGAAAACAGCGGCCGGATAGGATTTTTCTTTATGGTGCCGTCCGGCAGCTTGAAATAAAGACTTTGTGTATCGGTATAATCGATACCGTCGCGCATTTTATCGCACAGCTCAAGCTTTGCATACTCGCCCTCGCCGACACAAACGCAGTCGACGCCATCGACCGCCAGCACCTCGTCGGGCACCAATGTGCAGTGATAGCCGCCGCAGATTATAAATACGTCCGGGCACGCCTCGCGCGTCCATTTTATATATTCTTTGCAGTCGGGAAAAGCTGTTGTTCGGACGGTGAACCCAATTATATCAAACTCGCCAATCTCTCGGAGCTTGAGTTTGAACTCGTTTTCGCTATGGAAATAAAGCAGGTGCAAGAGCTTGACCTCGTGTCCACCCTGCTTGAGCACCGCCGAAATCGATGCAAGCCCCTCGCTGTAGTTACCGCCGCCCGACCGAAACTTCTGGTCGCGGTCGGTATAGTCGGGGTAGACAAGCAGCACGCGCACCGGACGCCCGTTTGTTGTTTTCATGTAGCTTATTTGTGTCCTCGTCTTTGCTATAGGTTTTGTCACTATTCACTATAATAATGATACCACCGCACACCGTTTAAATCAATACCCGATTTATGAATGGTCGCCTGCAAATCGAGTGTAATGTAAAATAATAATGAAGAATTATTTAACAGATACGTTGAAAAATGCTCGTGTCTGGGTCATATTTGAAGGATACAATATAATTTATGGCATAATGCCGGAGACATGTGCAAAAAAATGCCGCTGCATTTGCCCCCGCGATTTTTGAGGATATACCGAGGTGAACCAAACGGATGAAAACGCAAAAAAACCTGCTCGTGGTTGACGGCAACAGCCTGCTCAACCGCGCGTTTTACGCTATAAAGCCCCTGACCAACTCCGCAGGGCTGTATACACATGCCGTATACGGCTTTACGACGTCTCTGCAAAAGCACCTCGAAGCATACAAGCCCGATTATGCCGTCGTGGCGTTCGACATGGCTGCGCCTACCTTCCGCCATGAGCTGTACGAAGCCTATAAAGCGACCCGCAAGGGCATGCCCGACGAGCTTGCGGTGCAGTTGCCATACGCCAAAAAGGTGGCGCAGGCGCTGGGCTTTACGCTTTGCGAGCTGCCCGGCTGGGAGGCCGACGACATACTCGGCACGCTGGCGACAGAGTCGGCGCGTGACCCGGAGCTGCTCACCTATCTTGCAACAGGCGACCGGGACGCCATGCAGCTTATCACCGAAAACGTACGGGTGCTTTATGCCAAAACGCGCGAGACCGTCGAGTATGACCGCGAGCGGTTTATTGCCGATTACGGCATGCCGCCCGAGCACTATGCGGACGCAAAAGCGCTTATGGGCGACACCTCCGACAATATCCCCGGCATAAAGGGCGTCGGCGAGAAAACCGCCACAAAACTCATAGCCGCTTACGGCACGCTCGAAAACCTGTACTCAAAGCTGCCGGTGCCGGAGGTTTCGGCTTCGATAAACGAAAGGCTTGCCGCCGGGCGCGAGCAGGCGTTTCTGTCACGCCGGCTTGCGCTTATATCTCGCGAGGTGCCGCTGCCGTTTGCGCTCGAGGAGGCAAGGTATACGGGCGGGGACAGACAAGCCCTGCTTGGGATTTTCACCGAGCTTGAGTTCACCAGCCTTATAGATAAAATGGGGCTTCGGGGCGAGGCGCCGACCGGTCAAGAAAGCGGTCGACCGCTCCCTTCCGAGCCGGAGAGGCTGGACGGTGCGGCGCTTGCCGCGCTCGACGCCGGTAAAGTTTGGACGGTTGGGCTGTTAGGCGAGGATATGATCGTCGCGTCCGGCGACGAGCTTTACGCCTGCCCTGCGGCTGAGTCTGCCGAGTTTTTCATAACGCACAAAATCAGTGCGCATGACACGAAAGCGCTGCGTCATGCGCTCGAAAAATACAAAATAACCGAGATAAACCCCGTCTTTGACACACTGCTTGCCGCTTATGTCGCCGACTCGGGCGCAAGCTCATACGAGCCTGTGAAGCTGTCGGACAAATACCTCGGCAGCCTTCCCGCGAGCGTGCACTTGTGCACCATGGCTGACCTGCTGCGGGAGCCGCTGGAGCGCGAGCTGCGCGAAAGCGGGCAGGAGAAACTGTTTTATGAGCTTGAGCTTCCGCTCGCCGAGGTGCTCTACCGTATGGAGCGTGCGGGCTTTAAAATCGACCGCGCCGGCATAGAGCGGTTTTCGGCGCAGCTTGCCGAGATGGCACAAACGTATGCGCAGGCAATATACGACGTTGTGGGGTTCGAGTTTAATCTCAACTCGCCAAAGCAGCTTGGCGAGGTACTTTTCGAGCATCTCGGCTTGCCCTCGGGCAGAAGGACAAAGACCGGCTGGTCGACCGACGCCGAAACGCTCGAGCGGCTGCGCCCCTACTCCGAGGTCGTGAGCTGCCTGCTCGAATATAGACATGTTACAAAGCTGCGCTCGACCTATACCGAGGGACTGCTTGCCGTCGCCGACGAGCGCGGACGCGTCCACACCAGTTTTAAACAGACAGTAGCCGCGACGGGCAGGCTGTCGTCGACCGAGCCCAACCTTCAAAACATCCCAATCCGTACCGAGCTCGGTCGCGAGCTGCGCAAATACTTTATACCCGAGGACGGCTACGTCCTTATCGGCGCCGACTATTCGCAGATAGAGCTGCGACTGCTGGCGGACATATCCGGCGACGAAAATATGACAGGCGCGTTTCTGCGCGGCGACGACATCCACACCCTGACGGCGTCAAAGGTGTTCGGTGTGCCCGAGGAGCAGGTCACGCCCGAGCTGCGCAATCGCGCAAAGGCAGTCAATTTCGGCATAGTATACGGCATCGGCGACTATTCGCTGTCACAGGACCTTCGCATCACCCGGCGCGAGGCCGCCGAGTATATTGAGGGCTATTTCCGCACCTATCCGAAAGTGCGCGAGTATCTGCAGCGCACGGTAGCCGCCGCGCACGAGCAGGGATTTGTCACGACCCGCCGCGGCAGGCGCAGATATATACCCGAGCTTGCCGCCAAAAAGAAACAGCTGGTCGCATTCGGCGAGCGCGTCGCGATGAACAGCCCGATTCAGGGCGAGGCGGCAGATATTATAAAGAGCGCGATGATAGATGTCGACCGTGCGCTGCGCGAGGCGGGGCTTGATGCCCGGCTGATACTTCAGGTGCATGACGAGCTGCTCGTCGAGGCGCACGAAAGCTGTGCAGAGCGCGCCGCCGAGATTTTGCGCGACAAGATGGAGCATGCGGCAAATCTGACTGTGCCTCTTGTTGTCGAGACGGCAACGGGTAAAACATGGTATGAGGTGTAAAGCCCCGCAGCAAACCCGCCTGCACAGGCTCGGCAGCCCCCGGCGGCGTATTATTTCTTGACAATCACCGAGCATGGGAGTAAAATATAACTATTATGAAAACCGACAAGAAAACGGCGGATAAATCCGCCATAATTCCGGTGCGAATCAGTATAACCTCTCAAATCCGCGACCTGACGCCGGACGACGATGACGATATGTCCGTCTCCTTCGGTTTTGACGACGGCGGTTATGATGTGGATATAGAGGTTGAAACTATAGAATACAAAACCGACGGCGTGCTTTCCGACGACGGAGAGACTGTTTCGCTCACCTATGACGAGAGCGAGGAAATGGGGTTCGAGCAGTCGAGCACCACGCTGTCTTTTTCGCGCAGCATGCCGGGCACCGTCACGATGGTACGCACCGGCAGCGGCGCGACGGCATGCCGCTTCAGCGAGGCGGAGCGCCGCCAGCACTGCATATACAACACCGATTTCATGCCAATAGAGCTTATAATAAACACGCTTGCGGTCGAAAACGAGTACAAAAACTCGTCGGGCCGCATCGCGCTCGACTACACCGTTGAGTTGAGAGGACTGACGACCGAGCGTAACCGGCTTCAAATAGACTATCGCCCGGTCGCAGGCAGCACCACCGAGCTATGAGCACAAGGTCGCCGAAATCGGATGCGGCCGCATCCTCACAGCGCCCGGGCAAGGTAAAGATTGTGGCGCTGACGCCCGCGGAGTTTGACCGCGCCATAAAAAACGGTGCCGCCGGCGCATACTTGTTTTTCGGCGAGGAGGAGTACCTCGCCCGCGTCTATGCAGACCGGCTGCGCGATGCGGTTTTGGGCGACGGCGACATCGTCATGGACCGCGTCGTGCTTGACGACGAGACCTATACCCCACAGGCGCTGGCCGACGAGATAGGTATACTGCCGATGCTGGGCGACCGGCGGCTGGTCGAGGTGCGCGGCGTCGACTTTTCGCGCGCAGGTGCGGTGGAGGACTTGTGCCTGGCACTTGAAGGGCTGCCGAACTCGCCCCACTCGGTCGTGCTTGTGGTAGCTTTAGGCGAGCTTTTTGACGGCGGCGACGAGCGCCGGCCCTCAAAGGCGCTTGCGGCAATATCGGCTGTGGCGACGCCTGTGCGGTTTGCGCGCCAGACGCCCGCCCGGCTCGCCGGATGGGTGGCTCGCCACTTCGCGGCAGAGGGCGCTGTGGTCTCACGCGAGGTGTGCGACGAGCTTGTCGCATTTGCCGGGCGCGACATGACGACGCTTGCCGGAGAGATAAAGAAACTCTCGGCGTATGTTTTGGCGCAGGGCAGGGCAGAGGTAACGCACAATGACATCCGCCGAGTCTGCTCCGGTGCGGTCGAGCTCGACTCATTTGCGCTTGCGAATGCCGTTTTGCGCGGCGACACCGACACCGCATTGCAGACGCTGTCCGAGCTGCTTGCAAGGCGAGAGCGGCCCGAGATTTTGCTCGCGCAGGTGACACGGGTGTTTTGCGACCTTTACGCCGTTCGGATGTGCGTCGACGCCGGCATGGACAAACGCGCCGTTGCGGCGGCGCTCAAAATGCACGAGTATAAAGCGGGGCTTTATGTTTCGGCATGCAAAAATCGCAGCGCCGAGGCGCTGGCCCGCGCCGTTGAAATATGCCGCAAAGCCGACCTCAAGCTTAAAAGCACGCCCGTGCCCGGCGACGTGATACTCGCCCGGCTTGCGGCATCAAAGCTGTGACACCCAAATAATACAATATCGGGAGGGCATCCGCCGTGGCTGAAAAAGACACAAAACAGGACAGTCAGGTAACCGAAAGCGTGCAAGAGCCCCAGCAAAAGAAGGTCTATGACATAAAAGGCGGGCTGAAGGGAAGAGGCCGCCAGATAATTTTAACCTCCCTTATGATGGCAATAACGGCTGTGGGAGCGCTTGTTACCCTGTCCGCCGGCATGAGCGGGCTTCAGGCCTCAAGCAGCGGCATGGCGCTGTTTTTTGGCGCGGTGGCGTTTGTCGGCTGGATAGCAATGACCGCGCTTGCGGTGAAAAACAAAGACAGGACTGAAGCTATAATCCTCGCCGTAATCTTCTTTTTAAATATTATCGGTTTTATAGCCATAATGCTTTTGAGTGCGGGCGGCGACGGCAACGGAACTGCCGGCATGGGAGAAACCGCTTCCGTCGGGCCGGTGATTTTATACACGCTGATAGCGCTGCCCTATTTTGCCGCATACCCGCTGTTTGAGGCTGTCGGCATTTCGGCTGTGGGCGGGATGTTTGTCGTTTCGGCGGCGCTTGTCGCGGTAAACGCGTGGAACTTTTTGAGGTTGCTCAAGCGGCGGAAAAAGTCGGAACTCGAACACAGCAAGATAGGCTACATGCTTGGGTATTTCAGCGGCAGTGAGGATACGGACAACAGGAAAGATAAATGGTAGAAACCGCTTGGCACAACATAAAACTGAAAATCGACCGCCCCGTTATTGTTGAGGGGCTTTATGATAAAATCAAACTCGACTCGATTATAGACGCGCCGATAATCGTGACCGACGGCTTTCGCATATTCCGCGAGCGTGAAAAAGCCGCGTTGATCCGCCGCGTGGCCGAGCGCTCGGGCGTTTTTGTGCTGACCGACAGCGACGACGCAGGCATGGTAATCCGCAACTATATAAACTCGATATTGCCGAAAGACAAGATAATACACCTCTACATACCCGAGCTGCCCGGACGCGAGCGCCGCAAAAAGGTCGGCTCAAAGTCGGGGCTGCTGGGTGTCGAGGGCGTGGACGCAGAGCTGCTCCGCAAGCTGTTTCTGCCATACTCGGAAGGAAGTGTTTCCGCGGAATCGGCGCCGCGCGGCGATATTACAAAACTCGACTTTTATCTCGACGGGCTGTCGGGCAACGAAGGCAGCGCAGAGCGCAGGCGCGAGCTGGCAAAGGCATGCGGCCTCCCGACAAATCTGTCCTCGACGGCATTGCTTGCCGCGCTGAATATGCTTTATACACGCGATGAATATAAGGAAATGGTAAATGGGCAATTTAACTGACCGGGCGCGGTCTCTTTACGCAAAACACCGCGAGCTTATCCTTTACATTATTTGCGGCGGGCTGACGACGGGCGTCGATTTCGGTGCCTACTTGCTGCTTACAAGGCTCTGTCGGCTCGGCGAGACGGCGGCGCAGGCCATAGCGGTCGCCGCGGCCGTCGTGTTCGCGTATGTTGTCAACAAGCGCTGGGTGTTTCTGGACAGGCGCACGGGCATCCGCGCGATAGCACGCCAGTTTCTTTCGTTTGCCTCGATGCGGTTTATATCCGGCGCGTTTCAGGTGGCATGCGTTTGGCTGCTTGTCGAGCGCATGGGCCTGTACGACATGGCAGTCAAGCTCGCCGTTTCGGTCGTGGTCGTGCTGTCAAACTATGTGTTCAGCAAACTGGTAATATTCGCAAAAAAGAAATAATCCCGCAAAGGCACAGCCAAGTGGGTAATTATAAATTGCGGAGGATATCAATGTCAAAGATCAGAGTAGGAATTATAGGCACCGGCGGCATAAGCCATTTCCACATGCACGGCTATCTGGCACAATCCGACAACTGTGAAGTTGTGGCAGCGTGCGACATAAACGAGCCAAAGCTAAAGGCGTTCGGCGAACAGTACGGTATAACAAAACTTTATACCGACTACAACGAGATGCTCGCAAAAGAGAATCTCGATGCGGTATCGGTCACGACCTGGAACTCGGTGCACTGCCCGGCGACGGTCGCGGCGCTTAATGCCGGTGCAAACGTTTTGTGCGAAAAGCCAATGGCGATGAACACCCAAGAGGCGCTGCAAATGGAAGAGGCAGCAAAGAAAAACGGCAAGGTGCTTCAGATAGGGTTTGTCCGCAGGTACGGCATGGACGCCCATGCGGCGAAAGACTTTATCGACAGCGGCGCGGCCGGCGATATCTATTTTGCCAACGTTTCGTATCTGCGCCGCAACGGCTGCCCCGGCGGCTGGTTCGGCGACAAGCGCTACTCGGGCGGCGGCCCGCTTATCGACCTAGGCGTACATGTTATGGACCTTGCCCGTTATCTTGCCGGCAGGCCGAAGCCCGTCGCCGCTTACGGCGTTACTTTCCGCAACATCAGCGCAACCGACGACGACGGCACGCCGAAAGCATGGACTATTGACACCTCGGGCGGCGAGTTCGAGCGCAACGTTGAGGACTTTGCGACCGGCTTTATCCGCTTTGACAACGGGTTTGTAATGCATGTTTCGGCGTCCTTTACGCTCAACATCAAGCAGGACCACGGCGACGTCGAGATATTCGGCACCAAGGCGGGCATTAAGCTCGGCGCCCCCTCCGAATACTATACCTCCGACGGCAAAAACGGCGTTCTCGACGACGAAAAATACAATAAACCCTCCGGTTTCAACGACATTTTCGACTATCAGGTTGCCCACTTTATCGACTGTGTGAAAAACGGCACACCCTGTATCGCTCCCGCCGAGGACGGCGTGGCGCTCATGCGCATGATAGACGCAATCTACGAGTCTGCGCGCACCGGTAAAGAGGCTATAATCGAGTATTAAGCACACCGGTTTGAGCGGCACTTGACAGCTACATATCAAAATGCCCCGTTTGCCCGGCAGACTGTCCGGCAAACGGGGCAGCTTTATGGGCAAAAACGGCTTGCCGCCCGAAAAATCAAGGCGACAAGCCGTTTTGACGTTAAAAAGCCCGCGCAATATCCAAACAGGGCTGCTTATACTGCACGAGTATACGGCAGCCCGCAGGGATTCAGCAAAGCTTTTATGGCCGAGCGTCACTCTGGTACTGTATGCTTCGGATGTCAGCACAATGGAAAAAGTGCTTTGCATACAATTGCACTTTTTCATAAAGCTGTGCCGGTGAAACCGGACATAAAACATGTGCCGACAATTGCAGGTGTCTTTTTGTCAGTCCGCCTTGAAAAGTCAACTATACTGGGCGGCTTTTAGTCTTTTGTCAGTTTGACAAGCTCATCATATATAAGCGCCGCCTGCCATTCGGTTATGCGCCTGTTGCCGCCAATCGCCTCGTCAACGTTGAGCGTCGCGCCCTCGCCGAGCGTGCGCCCGCAGTTGTGGGCGGCATAAGCCCTGTCAAACAGTGATTTGCTGTCGGTGACAAGCGCGCCGGCGTTTCCGGCATAAATGTCCGCACCCTCGGCAAAGGAGTAGATAACGGCGTCCGCATACTCGCCTCGGCAGTCGCCGAGCAGCCGTCCGCCCGCCCAGAGGATAAAGGTAACGCCGGCTGATTTTAGATATTCGTATATTTTGCCGAGTTCGCACACGGTTTCATAATCGAGCACGGCGCATTTTACAGACGGGTTTGTATCGACTGCCTCTTTGATGTCGGCGAGGCAGACCTTGCCTGCGTCTTTGCCGCATATCACCGGCTGCGCACCGGTCAGATTGGGGGAAAGCCGGACAATCCGGGCGCCGGCTGCAGGTACAATAACGCCGTCGCCATGATAGGTGCCGACGGCGCGCAGCGTGACCTCGAGCGCAGCGCCGGCACTGTGTGTGAGAAGGCAATGATTTGCGCCTTTCAGCTTGGCCAGCAGCTCCGCCGCTTTTAGCGAGTAGGGGCCGATTGTCCCCCACACGCCGCTGTAAAGCACTTTTTTCAGTGTTTCAAGGCTCATTTAAACGCTCTCCTTTCCCAGCCGGGCGGCAAGCTCGCCGGCGTTTTCCCAAACTTTCTCGAGCGCGTCGGCTATATCGTCCATATCTTCGGTGTCGGCAAGCAAAACTGACTGAAAAAGCCATGCGCCCTCATGATACGAGGCACGCTCGCAGTTTTCAAGCGGCGAGGTGTCGGTTTTGCGGCCTGTCATGCGCTCTACAGCGTCCGAATTCACGGACTGAAAGCTGTAAAGCGGCATGTATCCGGGCGTCAACGGGATGCCCTCTGCATTGACCGCATGCAGCACCATGTCCCGCGTCAGTCCTTTTTCGGCCAGCATTTCGCTGTCGAATCTCATAAGGTAAAGGTGATATGCGTTTACCGTGACTTCCTTTTCACGTTTCATCGGACGGACGAAGGGAAGCATATTCAGCCGCGCGTCGAGATATGCCGCCATGCGCTCTCTTCTGATAATTTCGTCGTCGAGCTTGTCAAGCTGAGTGCTTAAAATTGAGGCATGGAACTCGGTAACATTGTGGTCGGTATAAAATTTGTCGTGTGAGCCGTCCAGCATGCTGCGAATACGGCTGCAGAGCGCGTCGTCGTTTGTGGTTATGATGCCGCCCTCGCCGGATGGCAGGTTTTTCGTGTTTTGGCAGGAAAATTCCGCCGCATCCCCGAACCCGGCAATATCTTTACCACTCCACTTCGCGCCGACTGCCTGCGCCGCATCGAGTATAAGATAGATGCCTTTTCTGTTTGCAAGTTCGGTCAGCCTGTCAATCGAAGGCGGACATCCGCCGACCGCGACAGCGATGATGGCGCGAGTTTTATCGGTTATTTTTGATTCGGCTGCGGCAGGGCAAATATTGTATGTTTCGGGGTCGATGTCGGCAAACACCGGCGTTGCACTGACTGCAAGTATGGACGACAGCGTCGCGATAAAAGTGTAGGGAGGCAGTATAACTTCGTCGCCGTAGCCGATGTCAAGTCCCCGGAGTATCATTTCAAGCGACACCGTACCGCTGGTCGTGACAATGGCATGCCGTACGCCGGTGCGCTCCGAAAATCTGCGCTCAAACTCCGCCGCCACCTCGCCTTTGCTCCATTTGCCCGAAAGATATACCTGCGCTATCCCTTGCTCGTCTTTTTCGCTTACTGTCGGCCAGCCGGGATAAGGCTCGCTTCTGACCGGGGTGCCCCCGAAAATCGCAAGTTTGCTCATAAGCACTCTCCTTACATAATGAAATAAAACGCGCTTGTCTTGCCGGATACACCGAAAGTCCAAAAATATCACATGTCAAACGAAAGCTACTAATTCCTTGCCCGTCCGAGACTGCGGCGGACTGAAACCGTCCCCGCGTACCAATGAAAAACTTTGACTGCTGCCGACTTGCCCGCCTTGCTTTAAAGCTGCTCCCGCAGAAAATTGTCGCGCACATACATAGCCGCCGCCTCCTCGGGGCCTGTGGCCGGGGTCACAATGCAAAGGTCTGGATAATCCGTGCGCAGCAGCCGCGCATACTCGCCGCGGACAATCTCGTTTTTGGTCAGCACGCTTCCGTACACGCCCACACTTTTGTTTTCATAGCCCGGATTTGCCGCGACCAGCCTGCGGATAAGCTGTTTTGTGTAGCCGGCAAGAAACTCCGCCGCTCGGTGTAGTATCGAAAGCGAAACGGCGTCACCAAGCTTTGCCTGCTCGGCGACAGTCTCGGCAAACGGCGCAATCTCAGGCGGGGGCGAGCCGTAAAAAACGTCGATTAGCCTGCGCATGCTGTCGCAGCCGAAGTATTTTGGCAAAATCTCGGTCAGCGAGGTCGGTTTACCGATGCCGTCGTATGCGCGCAGTGCCGCTTTGATGCCGGACAAGGCTATATAGTATCCGCTACCCTCGTCACCGGTCAGCCTGCCCCACCCGCCGACGGTGTGAAGCGCTCCGTTTTTGTCGCACGCCAGTCCCATCGCGCCTGTCCCACTAATTAAAACGACGCCTTCGCGCCCCCGCGTGTGGCCGTACAGTGCCATGAAAGCGTCGCTGCGGATGAAAATGCGGGCTTTTTTGCCCAGCATTTGCAAAAACCGCGCCGCAAACTGCTCCGTTCTGGTATTTGTGCCGCTCTCGTCTATCGAGGGGTCGCCGAAACCTATGAAAAGCTCCTCGGCGTCGGGACAAAGAGTGGCTATAGCGGAAGCGAGACTATATGCCGCCGCGTCAATTCCGTCGAAATTGTAGTTTGTGCTGCAGACAGTCGTGCCGCAGACAAAACCGCCGTCCGCAGCAAAAACTTTTATCGACGTTTTTGTCCCGCCGCCGTCAATGCCGACTATGTACTTCATCTTTTTGCCTCCCGGTGCTTTACAGTTACATTATATAATAACAGAAGATACGCTTCAATAATTTTATTGACAACATTTAGCACAAAATTGACTTTTATTGCCCGCAGGCATTGACGCCGCCGCCTGCTGTATTATAATTGTCTTAAAGAGCCAAGCGGAGGGAGCGGCATGGAAAACCTTTATGATGCCATTTCTTTTTCGAGCGAGGGTTTCCCGATAAAAATATTGTGGGACATGCGGCTGGAGCCTGACATAAGGGACATATCCGTCAACACCTGGCACGAACAGTTTGAGCTGCTGTATTTTGTGCGGGGAGGGGCCTATGTCGAGTGCGGCTTCAGGCGTTTTGCAACCGAAGACGGCGATATAATCATAATCAATCCCTGCGAGGCGCACGCGCTGTGCTATCGTTGTGGAGCGCCGCGCTATCACTGCATCATGATCGACCCCGCGCTTTATACCTCCGGTGCGGATCTGATAGTCAAACAATACATCGAGCCGATGTCAAAGCGGCGGCTGCACTTCAACAATCTTATCAGGGGAAATGCCGGAGTGAGGTCAATTGTCGAGGAACTGCTCAGAGAGTGCAGCGAAAAGCGCTCGGCTTATGAGATAGCGGTGCAGGGGCACATAATGCTGCTTTTGTCCGAGCTGTTTCGCGGCGAGCTGCGCGCCGTTTACTCCGAGGACGAGATAATCCGCCTGCGCCGCGGATACGAGCAAATCGCGCCCGCTCTGCGGCTTATATCCGAAAACTACACGCGCGAGCTGCCGCTCGGCGAGCTTGCTGCCGCGTGCATGCTCGACAAATCGTATTTTTGCCGCAAGTTCAAAAGCATTACCTTGAAAACTGTTGTCGAGTACATAAACGAATACAGGATAGCAAAAGCCGAGGCGCTGCTTCTCACGACAAATTTGAGTATATCACAGGTTGCGTCGGCGGTCGGGTATTCGGACGGAAATTACTTTTCGCGGTGTTACAGGAAATTGCGAGGTATCGCTCCGAGCAAGACAAGACTGGAAAACAAGATATATAATATATGAAAGGTGGGCTTATGATGCCACATCTGAAATGTGGGTTTGCACAGCGCGATATAACGCCTGTGCCGGGCACGGTTTTCCTTGACGGATACGGGTTCAGGCTGACGCCGGCAGAGGGCGTGCGCGACCGGCTTTATGTCAAAGTATGCGCATTTGAGTGCGGGGACGAGCGGTATGCACTGCTATCGCTCGACATTTGCGGGATGTCGGCCGCGGTCTACGATTATGTTGCCGGCCATATCGAGGGATTTACGGGAATGCGGCGCGAGCGGTTCGCGCTTGCCTGCACTCATACGCATTCCGGGCCGGCCTGCGGTACGCTTGCCGGGTTGCCGATTAACCGGGACTGGCTTGCATCCGTCGCCGAGAAGGCAGCCGACGCAATGGTCGAAGCGTTCGAGGCCGCCACGCCGGGACGTTTTCACCTGTCGATATGCGGCGAGCTGAAACATTCTTTCAACCGCCGCGGGCGCCAGCCCATAGACAGGCGCATTCGCGGTGCGGTTTTTGTCGGCGAGGAAGGGGCGGTGCGTGGCATAATCGCAAGCGCGGCGTGCCACCCCGTCATAAACACAACGCAATACA
Source organism: Clostridiales bacterium UBA3953 (assembly GCA_002385415.1). Taxonomy (GTDB): domain Bacteria; phylum Bacillota; class Clostridia; order Oscillospirales; family CAG-272; genus DTU078. The sequence continues at coordinate 15,305 of DGDL01000094.1, read as the reverse complement.
TATCGGCCGATTATCCCTCGGTGCTGACAGCGGAGGCGGAGCGGCGTTATCCGGGCGTGCCGGCGCTGTTTATCTGCGGCAGAGGGGGGGACATCAATCCCCATGACCCTGACGGGCTTGGCCCCGAACAGCTGATTTTGACGCTTGGGCACGAGCTTGCCGACGGCGTGCTTGATTTTGCAGATGCCGTAGCAGGCCGGCGCGGTGAAGCGGCAGAAACCGAGCTTCGGTGCGACTACAGGAAAATAACCGTTCCGATGAAACCGTTTGCCGCAACCGAAGACTACAGGCGCGAGATAAAGCGCCTTGTCACAGCGTATAGAAGCGAAAAGGAACCGATGGCAAAACACTACATACTCCGCGAGCTGGACCACAGCCGCGCGATGCTTGATAAGCTGCTGGCGGGTGAATCACCCGATCTTGTCGTGCCGCTGCAAGTGCTGATTTTGGACGGCGTCGCCGCGTTTGTGATGCTGCCGTTTGAGGTGCTGACACTGACCGGCAACAAAATTGAAGAAATACTGTGCAGTATGGGCTTTGCGCCGGAGGCAATATATGTTTGCGGCTGCAGCAACTCGGTGTGCGGCTACCTTGCGCCGCCCGAAGAGTTTGAGTTCGGAGGATACGAGGTGTCCGGCGTCGCGCATTGGTACGGGCTGCCCGAGTGCAGTGAAAAAAGCGAGCCGGCAGTGCTTGAAAACGCCAAAAACATGGCAGCCGAACTTGCGGAAAGCCGCAAATAGCGCATGCGCAGTGCCGGCAGCAAACCTCGTCACGACAAAAGCACTGCACTCTCCGCGTTTCGGGGGTTGATGAAGGCATGGCTTACGCGCTTGGTCGGCGGGCTGTTGATGAGTATGCGGCACATGCACATTCAGCCGGCGACAGCCGGTTTCATCCAGAATGCCGGCCGGCGGGTATTTACGGCGGCACAAATCGCAGCTCTCACAATTTGCAAGCATTAGCCAGCCGACGTCCAATCAAACAAAAAAGCCCCGCTCGAAGCGGAGCGTAAAGAAAAAGCCCGGCACGACTGCTGGGCTTTTTACGATATTACACTGCGTTGATCCTGTATCCCTCGTTGGAGGCCAAAAGCTTTACGCGGCTCGGGTCGCTGCGCTCGAAAAGTCCAAGCAGGTGCGTTACAAATATATACTTTGCGCCGGTGCGGGGAAGGATGTCGAGTATATCGGCTATCGCCTCCGTGCCCTCGTCATACGCCGTGGTCTGAAAGGTCTCGTTGAGCAGTATGAGCGAATAGGGCTGCAGCGAATCTATTATCTGCGCCACGGCTTTGACCTCTCCATCGAAGCGGCCTGCCGCGTCGCTGGAGTGGAAATCCTCCTCGGCCGACGAGAAATGCGTAAATATGCCGCCGCGCAGGCTCATGCGTGCTCGCTCGGCGCAGACGGGAAGCCCGGCTTGCGTAAACAATTGTGCTATTCCCACAGAACGCAAAAATACGGTTTTACCGGTGTTGTTTTTGCCGCGCACTATGATGCCCTCGCGCGTCTCGTCCAGGGTGAGGCTGTTGGGGACAATCTCCTCGGCATGCTTGCCCTCGACGGCAAGTATAAGGTCGCGCACATTTTCAAGCTCAACGGTGTCAAACTGCGCGGGCAGCGGTTCGGGCATGCACAGCGTCAGCCCACGCTCGCCCGCAAAATCGCAGTAGAGCAGCGCCGCCTCATAAAACATCAGCTCGCGCGACAGGCCGTAGAAGTTTTCGTAGATAGCGTCGGTGATATGCGTCAGCGCGGCGTCGATGCGGGTCAGCGCGCAGGAAAGCGCATAGGCGGCATCCTCGCTTGAAAGGTCCTCTACATCGTCGTCGATGCCGTCCACCAAATCGTGGCTGACCTCGGCTGTGCCGTCGTCCTCTTTTTTGCGCGAAAACAGTTTCATAAATGCGTTTTGCTTGGTTTCGCGCAGGCTTATTTCACACAGCTCGGCTTCGACCATCCGCAGCGTCGCATCATAGCCTATCTCCACTCCGAAAGTGTAGTCCTCGAGCGTGCGGTACTGAAACAGCTCCGCAATGCGCACGACATCGGCAAGCGAATTGTTTGCGAGCATCTCCTCGCAGTAGCCGCGCATTGAAAGAAGCCCCTCGGACTTTATATCGTATTTTTTCAGCGTATCAAGCAGCGACGAGTAAAACGACACGATTGTGCTCGGGAACATCGCCGTTACTTTCAGTGACGAAAAGGTGCGCTGCAGCAGCGCTTCGGGGTTTTGCGAGGTGCCGGCTGACGCGCTTTGGCGCAGCTCGCGCCAGTCGCTTTTGATTTTGTCATAGCGCGTGAAATGCAGCTGCAGCTCGGCGAAAAGGCTGCTGCATCGACGCAGGTCGTCGATTATCTGCTGCCGGTAAACAATGTTTTCGACCGACTGCAGCGGACGGGACAGCACTTCCATGAAATAGTCGGCGCGTCTCCTGTCGGGACAGAACGCCGCGACGGCGCGGTCGACCGAAAGGTCATACAGGGCGCCGATTTCCAGCGCGCCGAAATTCGGCGTATCCTCGCGGATTTTATACAGCAGGCTGAAGCTCATTTTTTCGGAAACCTCTCTTCAAGCGCCTCGCGCGTCAGGCCGTATTTTTTCAGCACGTCGCGCGCAAACGACCCGCTGACAGCGCGCCGCCGCTCGACCTTGAAGGTGCGCCGGTTGTTGTCCTCGCGGTCGATGACGACGTTGAGGAACGGGACGCCGTGGTCGGCCAAACCGTGCTGGTGAGTGATGTAAAGACCGAAGATTTTTGAGTCGTAAAGCTTTTGGGCAAGCTCCTGTGTCATGCTAACGGCCTTGTCCTCGCTCGTGGCCGAGTAGGTCTCGTTGAAAAGCGCCATCGAATTGCCGTCGGCAGCGGCGAGAATTTCGTTGACCCTGTCGACTTCGTCAAACGAGCGGCCTTTGCTTTCAAACCGCTCGTCGCGCGGGAAGTGGGTGAACAAGCAGGACGGCGGGTGAACCTCCGCCGCATGGCACGGCATTGGACAGCCCCAAAGCAAAAACACGGCCGAGACGCCGACGGCGCGCAGATATGTGGTCTTTCCGCCGCCGTTTGCGCCGGTTAGATAGAAAAACGGCTCCTCGGGCGTGAAATCAATGTCGTTTGGAATAATGTTTGTGACATTTTTCGCAAGCAGCGTAATGTCATAGGCGTCGCGCACGCGGTAAACCCGCTTTTTGGCGAGCCTTGGATATGTCAGCGGGATGCCCGCCTCGCGCACGCGGTCAAACAGCTTGCAAAGCGCGAGATAAAAGCCCAGCTCGGCGCGATAGGCAAGCACGCTGCGGTCATACTGGTGCGCAAACTGCTCGCGAAACTGCGCAAACTGCGCGAAAAGCGAGGGGTAAAGCCGAGCGGTCGCGCCTATGATTGCGGGCGACAGGCTGCGCGGCGGTGCAGCCGGCAGCTGTGGCGGCTCGATGCCGAGCTCCTCGGTGCGTTTTTTGAGCGCTTCTATATATGTTGGCATTTTGCCGGGCGCGAGCCGGTATTTTTCACCGTCGATTTTGAGGACGTTATACTGCATCTCGGTCATGGCAGGGAACAGCCTGTCCACCGCCTCGGAAAGCGAGGCAAAACGCTGTGTGTCACACTCGTTTGCAAAATAGCTTGAAAAATTCGAGCAAAAAGTACCCGAACCGACGGATTTTGACGCGCGACGCATAAAATCGCGGTACTCGTGCATGAGTGTAACGAAAATTGCGTTGCGCTCGCTCTCGCATTTGGCGGAGGCAAGCTGCGCGTCCAGCCGCGACAGCGTGGTGACGCTTCTGTGCAGCGCCACAAAATGCGAGCGGACGTCTGGTGCCTCGAGCGAGCGGAACACATCGTGGCGCGCGAGTATATCGTCCGGCCCGCAGACGGCGGACGATACGGTTATGGCGTCGCGCTTTAAAAGCTGGGTGAGCTGCAGATCGTCGAATACATGCGGCGGGATGGTTTTTCCGCCTTTTCCTTTCAGGTAAAGTAAACTCGGAAGCATATTTTCGGTATCTCGGCCGCGGCGGTGGAGTTCCGCAGCCTTCTTTCATATTTATTCTGCTTGAGATTCTTACACTTTGCCGCAGCCAGGCAAAAACGGGCGGCGGTAGGTTTTTTTAACTTCGGGGGAGCCTTTTTAGAAAGCCCCCCCCCCCGCGAAAACTTTTGTGCCGGCTGTCTTGATGGGGTGCGGATTGCGTTTTATAACGTATCGTGTGGCTGCAAGAGCACACTATAACATAGCTTTGTTACTCGTTGCCAGCGCTGTCGACACTTACTCCGACTGAGACTGGCCCTGGCTCTGGTCGCTCTGACGTGCTGTGCCGTCGCCGAAATTCAGGATAGGCAAAACGCCCTCGCTGCCGCCGTAAAACTCGGGCAGCTCGCCGTTCCAGCGCATCGCCTGGGTGTAGCGAATAAGCTCCTCGGTAAGCGAGGCAGCGATCTTGGCGTTGGCCTCGGCCTCGGCTTCGGCCCGGGTTAGGCGCGAATATGCCTCGGCATCGGCTTCAATTTTCCTGACGTCGGCATCGGCTTTCGCGGCAATAACCTGACGCTCGGCCTCTTTCTGTGCTTCAAGCAGTTTCTGCTCCTGTTCGATTGCCGCCTTGAGCTTGGACTGCTCTGCGACCTGCTTGGCCTCGACGGCATCGGTGAAAACGTCTGTGAAGTCTATGTCCTCGATGGAGATGTTAATCAGCTCAATGCCGTATTTTTTCATTTCGGGGCGCAAAAGCTCGGCAATCTCGCCGGAAAGGGATGCGCGCTTGGACATAAGGTTTTCGGCGCTGTATTGGGCAAACACGGCCTTCACGTTCTCGTGCAGCCGGGGCTGAATGACGGTTGAGTAATATGCCGCCCCGACATTGCGGTAGAGGTTTTGCGAAGTCTCGCGGTCGACGCTGAAGTTAATCGACAAAACGAGGTCTACCTGCTGAATATCGGACGAAAACGCCTGGGTCATGACGGTTTCCTTTTGTGCACGGTTATCCATCTTGACAACTTTCTGCCATGGCAGCTTGAAGTGGATACCTTCGTCGAGCACATAGCTTTCGACTTTTCCGAATGTGGTGACAACTCCGGTGTGCCCGGTCGGCACGGTAACAATCGTCGAGGAAGAGAGTAGGGCTGCCGCAACAATCAGCACTACCAAAACAACAGCAATAGAGCTTATTCTCTTCATTATGTAGTATATCCTCCAAAAACATAAAATAACTTGAGACTGATCTGAAGGCGCCTAGCCTTCAGATATGCAACATAATAATGATAGCCTATTTGCGCCCGTCTTTCAATAACATAATGTATAATATTTTGTAAACACAGTCGATATCTGTCGCGGGCACAGGTGAGTTTCGCTTGACAGCATGGTCGGCCGGCGGTATAATCGTTATGTTAAGATATAATTTTTTGATAATGTGAGGGCGGGACTATGCGCGTATATGAAATTCCGTGTGCTCCGTTTGAGGTGTCGGGGCTGGTAGACCCACAGCCCGGCAGATTTTGGCGGCTTCCCGAGGGGATAATCGACCGCGTAAACGAAGGCGTGGCCTATCACGCGCGCCAGACCGCGGGCGCCTGCGTGCGTTTTGCCACCGATTCGGCGGTTTTGCGGCTCGATGTCAGGCTGCGCGAGTATACAGCCTGGACGCACATGACGGTGCGCGGTATTGCCGGCTGTGACATATTCGCGGACGGCGCATTTGTCGCGTCGGCCGGCCCGGCGGTGACGGGAGACCTTGCCTACTCTTGTGAGGTGCGGCTGCCCGGCGGCGCCATGCACGAGATAAGGGTCAATCTGCCGCTGTTTGCCACAGTCGAAAGCATAGAGATAGCGCTCGACGACGCTGCGGCGGTGTCTGCCCCCGCGCCGTACAGATTTGGTCTGCCGGTCGTGTTTTACGGCTCGTCGATCACAAACGGCGCCTGTGCCTCCATCCCGGCGAACGCATATCCGACCATGCTCGCCATGAGGATGGGGTTCGAAGAATACAACCTCGGCTTTTCGGGTTCGGCGCGCGGCGAGGATATAATGGCCGAATACATAGCCTCGCTTGACATGGCGGCGTTTGTCTATGACTATGACCACAACGCGCCGAGTGCCGCCCATCTGCAGGCAACGCACGAAAAGCTTTACCGCACGGTGCGCGCAAAGCGGCCGGACGTGCCGATTATAATGCTCTCAAAACCCGATTTTGATTCCGACCCGGCAGGAAACGCGACAAGGCGCGACATCATAAAGCGTACTTATGAGCAGGCGGTGGCCGGCGGCGATTCGCTTGTGCGGTTTATCGACGGCGAGACGCTGTTCGGGTTCGACGAAGCGAGACAGCACTGCACAACCGACGGCTGCCATCCAAACGATCTCGGTTTCTGTCGCATGGCCGATGCTGTCATGCCCATACTCGCGCAAATGCTCGCCGCGTGCGCTGCAAATTAAACGGAGGAAAGAAAAGTGAAAGCAAGCAAATCCAAAAAAACGCTGGATCAGATGCCTGAAACCGACGAGGAGAAGAAGAAGGCGCTTGAAACGGCTATATCACAGATAACCAAAGCCTACGGCAAAGGTGCCATAATGAAACTTGGCGAGGGCACAAAGCTCAATGTAGTCGGCATCCCGACAGGTTCGCTGTCGCTCGATTTGGCGCTGGGCGTGGGCGGGGTGCCGCGCGGCCGCATAGTTGAGATTTACGGCCCGGAAGCGTCGGGTAAAACCACGGTTGCCCTGCATATCGCGGCCGAGGTGCAAAAGCTGGGCGGTACCGCGGCATTCATCGACGCCGAGCACGCGCTGGACCCGGTGTATGCAAAGGCTCTGGGCGTCGATATAAACGAGCTGCTCGTATCCCAGCCCGACAGCGGCGAGCAGGCGCTCGAGATAACCGAGGCGCTTGTGCGCTCGGGCGCGGTCGATGTCGTTGTCGTCGACTCGGTCGCGGCGCTCGTGCCCCAGCAGGAGATAGACGGCGAGATGGGCCAGTCGCAGGTAGGCCTTCAGGCAAGGCTGATGTCACAGGCATTGCGCAAACTCTCAGGCTCAATATCAAAGTCAAACGCCGTTGTCATCTTCATAAACCAGCTCCGCGAAAAAGTCGGCGTTATGTACGGCAACCCCGAGGTCACGCCGGGCGGGCGGGCGCTCAAGTTCTATGCCTCTGTGCGCATAGACGTGCGCAGAACAGAGGTGCTTAAAAGCGGCAGCGAGTCTTACGGCAACCATGTCCGCTGCAAGGTCGTAAAAAACAAGGTCGCGCCGCCGTTCAAACAGGCCGAGTTCGACATTATCTACGGCAAGGGCATATCGCGCACAGGCGAGCTTATCGACCTCGGAGTCGAGCTGGGCATAGTCGAAAAGAGCGGCTCGTGGTTCTCGTATGACGGCCAGCGCCTCGGGCAGGGCAAGGAAAACGCCAAAAGGTTCCTTGAGGATAACAAGGAGATAGCCGACGCAATCGAGGCAAAAATCAGGGAAAACAGCGACATGCTCGAGATGACAGCCGATATGGAGACCGACGAGGACGACGACCTTGCCATAGCGGTACCGGGACTTGGCGATGAACTCTGATCCCGAAAAAGAGCTGCTTTATGCCAAAAAGGCGGCGTACAGAATATTGGCTTATGCCGACAATACGGAGGCAATGCTCCGCGCAAAGCTGGCGCGCCGCGGTTTTTCCGCCGACGCAATATCCGCCGCGATAACGGAGCTGCGCGCCTCGGGCGCGCTTGACGAGCAGCGCATGCTGCAAAGCCGGCAGGCATATCTGGTCGAGACAAAAAAATACGGCAAGCGACGCGCCATAATGGAGCTTTTGCGCACGGGCTTTCCGCGCGAGCTTGTCGCGCGCGCCGACTGGAGCGACTTCGACTTTGTAGCCATTTGCGCGCAGGTTATAGCCCGCGCGGGCGGGCTGGACAAAAAGCTCTATACCTCGCTTTTGCGACGGGGCTACTCGCCCGCCGAAATCAAAGCGGCCGCCGCGCTTGTCGCGGAGGAGGAGCAATAGATGCCCTCGCGCAGCCGGCTATTCGCCTGCCGGGCATCGACAGTGGCGGAACCGTAATAAACCCACCACGGCTGCCCTATGCCAGATGTCTGAATATCCTGCGGCAGTAACATCTATACCGCGAGACGGCATAAAACAGCGGAAAACCGGTCTTTCAGGAAAATTTTTGTGCAAAATGTGGTAAATACGCCGCTCTTGACCGGCGGCAGATTATAAAAAAACGAATTTTCTAATATATAAGAGCCCAAACTCCAAGTTTAAACAAAGCAAAAACGTCAAGACTGAAAATCATGTGCAAGTTGCATAAATGAAGCGACGAAAATTTGGGGAATTACTCTCTTTAATTTTCGCGAAAAATTTGATAGAATATACGCAATCGTTTAATTAACAACACACCGGCAGATATCCGCGGCGGAGCCGTATAGGCTGCGGCGACGCTCTGTTTGCCGTGACAAAATTTAAGGAGGATCGCCCATAAATGGCAAGCCTAACTTTTAAACACGTCTACAAAAAATATCCCGGCGGCGTCACCGCGGTTTCTGACTTTACGCTTGAAGTAAAGGATAAAGAGTTCCTTGTTCTCGTTGGCCCGTCCGGTTGCGGTAAGACCACAACCCTGCGCATGATCGCGGGTCTTGAGGAAATTACCGAAGGCGAACTTTTCATCGGAGATAAACTGGTCAACGATATCGCACCCAAAGACAGAGACATCGCGATGGTGTTCCAGAACTACGCGCTTTATCCGCACATGACCGTGTTTGACAACATGGCGTTCGGTCTGAAACTGCGTAAGACTCCGAAAGAGGAAATCAAACGTCGCGTTGAAGAAGCTGCTCGGATTCTCGACATCACCCACCTGCTCGACCGCCGTCCGAAGGCGCTGTCCGGTGGTCAGAAACAGCGTGTTGCTTTGGGTCGCGCTATCGTCCGCGAGCCGAAGGTCTTCCTTCTTGACGAGCCTCTCTCCAACCTTGACGCAAAGCTCCGTGCGCAGATGAGAACCGAGCTGACAAAGATCCACCAGAAAATCGGCACCACGTTCATATACGTCACGCACGACCAGGTCGAGGCTATGACGATGGCAACCCGCATCGTCGTCATGAAAGACGGACTTATCCAGCAGGTTGACACGCCCCAGAACCTCTATGACATGCCTGCCAACCTGTTCGTCGCACAATTTATCGGCACGCCTCAGATGAACATCATCCGCTCGAGACTCGAGGCAAGCGGCGACGATGTATTCCTCGTATTCGGCAACAACAAGCTGAAGCTGCCGCCTGAAAAGGCAAGCAACCCCGCAATTAAGGATTACATAGGCAAAGAAGTCCTGGCTGGTCTGCGTCCCGAGTGCATCCACGACGAGCCTATGTACCTCTCGAGCATGGCCGAATCCACCATCACCGCCTATGTCGACGTCACAGAGCTCATGGGCGCCGAGACATTCCTCTATCTGCTCGTTGAGGAGCAGGAGCTCATCGCTCGCGTGTCCTCGCGCTCAACCGCACGCAGCGGTGACACAATCAAGGTCGCGCTCGATATGTCGAGACTCCATCTCTTCGACAAAGACACGACCAAGGCTATCCTTCACTGATAATTATATATTTCATATAGACAGGAGCGGCATTTCGACCGCTCCTGTAAATTTTTTGTTAACAAACTGCCCCGCTGGCCGATAAAGCCCCGCTTTTTTTGGTCCGCGGCGCAATGGGTACAGTCTATCGTCCCACAAAATTACTATATGTAGCGTTTTTTGCCGGGAAGGTCGCCTCATCCCCGGCACATTTTGCCAAAAGCGGCAAAAAAGCGACAAAGATTAAATAAAATATTGCAAATTGGGATTTTTTATGATATTATTATGAATAAACGAAAAATCGGATGCGACAAACATCGCATTTGACCCATTTGAAATGCCGTTTATTGCTGTTGGTGCGTTTTCATACGTGCTGTTTTTGATTTATGATATTAACAGTGTAAAAGCCAACCTGCCCGCTTTAAGGTTGCTTTTCGGCCTCGGAACAGTGCTGCTCGGCTGCTCGAGTGTGGCTGTCGCTTTTCTTTCGCGTGGCTTTGCCCATGCAGCGACGCCTGTTTTTGCGGCTGTGGCCGCCGCATTTTTGGCGCTTACCATATACTCGCTGTTTTTTGCGCTGCCGCCGAAAAGCACATATATCGACGGGCAGCCAAAACTTTGCGCGACGGGAATGTACGCGCTCTGCCGCCATCCGGGCGTGCTGTGGCTGACGCTTATGTACGCCACGGTATTCGGGGCTTTGCCGTGCACGCTTACGCTGGTTGGGGGGCTGATATTTTCGGCGCTCGACGTGCTATACGCCCTGTTTCAGGACGTGTGGACGTTCCCGCGTATATTTCCCGAGTACGGCGAATACAAACGCAGCGTGCCGTTCCTTTTGCCCAGTCCGGCAAGCGTAAGGCTGGCTGTCTCGGGCAGGGCGGCAGTACCTTGCGATAACGATAAAAACGGTTGACGGGTAGGATATGATATTTGAAGAAAAGCTCAAGCGCGGCATGAAAAAAGAGCTGTGGAGCGAGTATTGCGGTTTTCTCGATCTCGACATCGACAGCTACATGCAGATCCAGTACCGCCTGATGGAAGAGCAGATAAAGTTGTGGACGTCATCGGGTCTCGGCAAAACACTGCTCGGTGGAAAAAGCGTGTCATCGGTCGAGGAGTTCCGGGCTGTCATGCCCCTCACCGATTACAACGATTATGCCGACATTCTGCTTTCAAAACGCGCCGACATGCTGCCCGACGAGCCGATTATATGGATTCAGACCACGTGGGAGGGCGGAAAGCATCCCATCAAGGTTGCGCCCTACACGCGTGGCATGCTTGATATATTCCGCAACAATGTCATAGCCTGCATGATAATGTCCTGTGCAGAGGGACGCGCCAAATTCAACCTTAAAAGCGGCGATAAAATGCTATATGCGCTGGCCCCTCTGCCCTATGCGACGGGACTGTTCCCGGTCGCGCTTGACGAGGAGCTATACATAGAGTTTCTGCCGCCGGTTAAAGAGGCGGTAAACATGAGTTTTTCCGAGCGCAACAATAAAGGCTTCAAGCTCGGCATGAACAAAGGCATCGACTTCTTCTTCGGGCTGGGCAGTGTTGCATATTACGTTTCCACCGCGCTTTCGTCGATAACGGGCGGCGGGACAAGCCAGCCGGACAAATCCCAGTCAAAATCGGACCAGATGACCGGTGTTTCGGTGTCACCTGTCGCCGTTATGCGCTATCTGCGCGCAAAATACCGCGCGGCAAGGGAAAACCGCGAGATTTTGCCCCGCGATCTTTTCAAGCTCAAGGGCTTCATGGTCGCCGGCACCGACAACATCTGTTACCGCGACGACCTTGAGTACATGTGGGGCGTGCGCCCGCTCGAGCTGTTCGCCGGTACGGAGCCGTCGTGCATAGGTATGGAGACATGGTCGCGCAGCGGGATTTATCTTTTCCCCGACACCTGTTTTTACGAGTTTATACCCGAGTCCGAGATGCTGAAAAACTTCTCCGATCCGAGCTACAGGCCCCTTACCTGCCTGCTTAATGAGGTCAGACCGGGCGAAAAGTACGAGCTTGTAATTTCGGTTTTCAAGGGCGGGGCGTTCATGCGCTACCGCGTGGGCGACGTGTACCGCTGCGTCGGGCTCGAAAACCTCGAAGACGGCACGAAGATACCGCGCTTCAACTACATAGACCGCATACCCACGGTTATAGATATTGCGGGATTTACGCGTATAACCGAAAACTCGATAAATGACGTAATCGAGGTGTCCGGCATTGACATTATCGGCTGGGTCGCGGCGAAAGAGTACACGGAAAACAAGCGTCCGTATTTGCACATGTATGTGGAACTCAGCCGGGACGCGGTGACGTCGGAAGCGGTGAGCTGTGATATCCTGCGCGAACGGCTGACAATTTACTTCAAATATGTCGACAGCGACTACAATGATTTGAAGAAGATCCTCGGCATAGATCCGCTTAAAATAACCATCCTGCGCTGTGGAAGTTTTGAAGAGTATGAGCGGCGATATGGCAGAATATCCCGACGCATCAATCCCGATCCTACGGAGGTAAAGCGGCTTACCCATGTCATGAGTTAGCCAATGAGCTTGCATCCACCATAACTTGTTGAACAGGAGAAGTGCGATGGGTAATTTCGCATATATCCCCATATCAGCGCTCCTATGTTATATGTTTTTGCTGACGGCGTTTGTCGCCTCAAAGAAAAATAGAGAGATAAACGCTTTTATAATAGTTCTTGCGAGCGCAATAATGTGGGTCGGCGGCAGCTTTCTCATGCGGGTTCAGTTTTGGCCGTCTATCAAGTTTTGGTATGACGTTTCAATCGCCGGCCTGCTGATACACTGCTGGTCGCTTATGAACTTCCTGTACGAGTTCACCGGCTCAAAGAAAATGGGCGCGCGGGTCGCTGGAGCGCTCGCGTCGGCGGTTATTATAATAATCAACACCGCAACAGGCCTGTTTCTTGCCGCACCCAAAGCAGTACCGACCGGCAGCGGGAAGTATGTGTTTGTCTACGAGGACATCACCGGCTGGATAGCGGTTATGTTCATTGTCTGCGGCGTCGAGATACTGCACATGCTCGTCATGCTGATTCGGGCAAACATGGCCGAATCCGAGCAAAGCCATCAGTTCAGACCTATAATGGTCGGGCAAATTATAGTTTTCATCGGTCACCTGCTGTTGCTTTTGCCGGCGTTCAAGGGATTCCCCATAGACGTGCTGTCGGGCATTGTCTGCGTGATGTGCATGTTTTATGCGCTGTATCGCAGGCGGCTGTTCAGGCTGACACTTATAATATCAAGAGGAAGCTGTTACCTCATATCTGCGCTTATACCTGCGCTGATATTTGCATACCTCATTGTCCCGATACAGAATTATATAGGAAGAATATATCCTCTCTCCGAAAAAATAACTACACTGTCAACCGCGCTCGGATTTACACTGATTACCGTGCTCGTGTATTACATAACGAAGGGAATGCTTGATCGTATAGTCACGAAGGATGAAACGGTGCGCAGCGAAGCAATTAAGAGTTTTTCGGTGACGGCGTCCACCAGCCTGCGCATTGACGAGATTCTCGACGCTCTCGTTTCCACAATTTGCGATGTTGTTCCCGCAAGACGGGTGTATGTTTGCATCGCGCACCCTCATGATGAGAAAAGCGGGCATGGGAAAGCAGTTTATACCATAAGCAAGAGCACAAACCCGCTTGACAAGCGCACGCTGAAGCTCGAGTCGGACAACCCGCTGATAACGGCGCTCAACCGGTCAAACGAGTGCCTGCTCATAGAAGATTTCCGCCACACCACACTCTATAAGTCGATGTGTCGATGTGGGAGAAGGAAAAGCGGCAGCTGTCCGAGCTTGGCATCGAGTGTGCCGTTCCGCTGCACTACAACAACGAGCTGATCGGGGTCGTGCTGCTTTCGGGCAAAGAAAAGGGCAGGCGCTACACTTATGACGAGCTGGCGTTCCTTTCCTCGCTTTCGGGCGTGGCTTCAATTGCTCTCAAAAACTCGCGGATGTACGAGAAAGCCTATTACGAGGCCCGCACCGACGAGCTGACGGGTCTGCTCAACCGCAAGTATTTCTACGAAACGCTTGAGCGGCTCTACAGCGAAAACCCCAGCTCGGCACTAGCGCTGATTATACTGAATCTGGACGATTTCAAGCTGTATAACCAGCTTTACGGCAACAAAGAGGGCGACCTGGCACTCCAGCGTGTGGCGCAGGTTATCAATGCAACGGTCGGCGGGAACGGCTATGTAGCGCGGTACAGCGGCAAGGAGTTTGCGGTGCTGTTGCCGGGCTATGACATCCGCGCGGCGACCAATCTCGCCGAAAATATCAGGCTGCAGATAATGAACATCAACAAAAATCTCAGCCATTCGGAATACATGCTGAAGATGTTGACGGTCAGCGGCGGGGTGAGCGCGATACCGTACTCGGCAAGCAACCCCAAGCAGCTTATCGAGACCGCAGACATGGCGGTTTTTCAGGTCAAGCGGAAGAACAAAAACGCTATAAAGGCCTGCACGTCGGACACCGTCCGCTCGACCGGTGGACCGAAGGTCGAGGAGTTTACGCGCGAGAAGCGCATCGACATATACTCGGAGTATGCTCCGACCATTTATGCGCTCACCGCGGCAATAAACACTAAAGACCACTATACCTTCAACCATTCCAAAAATGTGGCTTACTATGCTTCGGAGCTGGGCTATGCGTGCGGGTTGAACGACGACTCGGTGGAGATTATCCGGGAGGCGGCACTGCTGCACGACATCGGGAAAATCGGTATACCCGAGTCGATTTTGAACAAGCCGGGCAAGCTGACCGAGCAAGAGTTCGAGATTATGAAAACGCATGTCGAAAACTCGGTCGGAATCATCCGCAACCTGCCGTCGCTTGACTATGTAATCCCGGCGGTTATAGGCCATCACGAGCGCTGGGACGGCAAAGGGTACCCGGAGGGGCGAAGCGGCACCGACATCCCGCTGTATTCCAGAATCATTACAGTAGCGGACGCGTACGAGGCAATGACGGCAGTGCGGCCGTACCAGGAAACAAAGACCGTTGAGG
>DGDL01000094.1:411-647 GCA_002385415.1 Clostridiales bacterium UBA3953 | reverse complement strand
GAGCGCTGGGACGGCAAAGGCTATCCGCGACGCATATCCGGTGAGGATATACCGATCGCCGCGCGTATACTGTGTATTGCCGACGCTTTTGACGCGATGATCTCCTCGCGGTCGTATAAAAGCTCGTATTCGGTGCCGTATGCATTGAGCGAGATAGAAAAGAACGCCGGCACGCAGTTTGACCCGAATCTTGCAGAGATATTCGTGCGGCTTGTGCGGAATGGGGAAATAAAGCC
>DGDL01000094.1:0-190 GCA_002385415.1 Clostridiales bacterium UBA3953 | reverse complement strand
ATCGTCAGCGGCGAGGAAATGAATTTTGCGGATATTGACCCAGACACGTCCTATATGTCAAAAGTGCTGGGGCAAGGTGGAAATTGATGTAAAACGCGGCACATGCGGTTTTATACCGTATGTGCCATTTTTGATTTTGAAAGATGTTTTCGCGGGGAGCATTTAACAAAGTTACCGCAGCCCTAAAAAC
>DGDL01000067.1 GCA_002385415.1 Clostridiales bacterium UBA3953 | reverse complement strand
AGATGTGTATAAGAGACAGGTCGTGTTCGGCGTTGCATAGCGGAGAAATTCGGCGTTTGCAAGTGCAATATCAGGCTCGAGCAAGAAGTTTATATACATCTCGGCCGCTTCTTTGTTCTGCGCGCCGACAGGGATACAAAGTGAGTCTACAAATATGTTTGTGCCTTCCTTGGGGAACACAATGGCAAGGTCGGGGTTGTTTTCATACATGCTCAAAAAGTCGCCTGCATAATAAGGCGCGAGCGCAGCCTCGCCACTTTCCATTTTATTGTAAACTTCGTCCATAACATAGGACTGAACAAGCGGTTTTTGTTCCTCAAGCTTTTGGGCGGCTCTGTCCCAATCCTCATGACTGGTCGTGTTGACGCTCATGCCCAAGAGGAATTGAGCGATTGCAAATGCGTCGCGTGGGTTGTTGAACATCAAAATTTTGTTTGCGTATCTCTCGTCCCAGAGTATCTCCCAAGAGTCCGGCGTGCCTTCGACCATCTTTGTATTGTAAATAAGTCCTACCATACCGACATTATAAGGCACGCTGTATTCATTGTTAGGGTCAAAATAGAGGTTTTTGTATTCGTCGGCGATATATGCATAGTTGGGGATTTTTGAAAAGTCAATCTTTTGGAGCATGCCTTCGTCTATAAGGCGTGCTATCATGTAGTCTGACGGTATTATAACGTCATAAGCGGCTCCGCCACCCTTGAGTTTGGCGTAAAGGTCTTCGTTCGAGGCATAGTTTGTGTAGTTGACTCTGATACCGGTACGACGGGTGAACTCTTCGTTGATGTTAAGCGAGCCGTCGGTACCGTCGGCAAGATATTCGCCCCAATTATAGACGTTGATATATCCGCTGCCCACCGTTTCGTTTTGAGCTTCCACATATATGACAAGAGGAACGACAGCTATGGCGAGCAGCGCAACTACAAGTGTGCAGGCAAATGTTTTTTTCAATTCAACTTTACCTCCGGGACATGTAATTATATATTTTGTTTATGTTATACCGGTTTTTTGGTTATATAATAATATTATTGTTATATTATTTCATTTTCTTGCTGCTGTCAATACTTCTTTTTGCTTTGCTGCTTTTCGCTTCGAGCCTGCAGCACATTTATTGCTATGAGCAGAATCAGTATTGCTGCAAACAGCATTGTGGACAGCGCATATATATCGGGCGTAACGCGTTTTTTGGTCATTGCGAATATGCGTATCGGCAGCGTTTGAAACTCGGGACCGCTTGTAAAATAACTGATGACAAAGTCGTCGAGCGAAAGCGTAAACGCCATTACCGCTCCGGTCAAAACGCCGGGAAGTATGGTCGGAAACACCGCCAAAAAGAAGGATTTGAGCGGCGGACAGCCGAGGTCCTGAGCAGCCTCCTGCAAATGCGGGTCAATTTGGCGCAATTTCGGCAAAACGGAGAGTATCACATACGGAAGGTTGAATGTGATATGCGCGATAAGTATGGTCCAAAATCCGAGCACGCCCGATGCGTTAACAAGCCTCGCCCCGAATACGAACAGCAGCATCATGGAAACGCCGGTTACAATCTCGGGGTTTACCATTGGTATGTTCGTCACGGCAAGCGTGACAGACTTTACCCAGCGCTTTCGCATTTTGTCGATGCCGACCGCCGCCGCCGTACCTATCACAGTTGCGACAAGTGACGATATAACGGCAAGTATAAGCGTGTTTCTTAATGCGGTGAGCGTTTCGGTGTCGCGGAAAAGCTCCCTGTACCAGCGCAGTGAAAACCCGCCGAACACCCCGGTGCTGTTTATGCTGTTAAACGAGTAGAGCACCATGACGGCGATAGGAAGGTAGAGGAATATAAAAACCAGCGCGGTGTAAATGCGTATTGTGGTTTTCATATCAGCAGGCCTCCTTCGTCGTCGACGGTAAATTTATTTAAGACGGAAATGCAGACAAGAATCAATATCATAAGAACAAACGATATTGCGGCGCCGAGATGGTAATTGTAAGATGTCTGGAACTGGCGCTCGATGGTATCGCCGATAAGGTCAAACTTTCCGCCGCCGAGCTTTTGGCTGATATAGAAAGTCGACACCGAGGGAACAAACACCATTGTCAGACCCGACGCTATACCCGGCATGCTGTGAGGAAGGATTATTTTGGTCAGCACCTGAAAGCGGCCCGCGCCCAAATCCTGTGCGGCTTCGATCATGCTGCGCTCAAGTTTTGCGAGCACCGAATATATGGGCAAAATCATATAGGGCAAAAAATTATATACCATACCCAATATAACGGCGCCCGGCGTGTTTATCATGTGAAATGGCTTTATACCAAAGTAGCCGATCAGGGTGTTAATAACTCCCGTATCCTCGAGGATTGCCATCCACGAATAGGTTCGCAAAAGGAAGTTCATCCACATGGGAAGCATGACAAGCATCACAAGCACTCGCTGACTGCGCTCGCGGCGCATCGCGATTGTATAGGCAATGGGATATGCAATCACAAGGCAAATAAGCGTCGCTATCAGCGAAAACCAAATCGAGCGTATAAAAATATCGGAATAGGTGCCAAGCTGTGCAAAATTGGCCACAGTAAACGCTCCGGTGCTGTCGGTTATCGCATAGTATCCGACCATTATCAGGGGTGCGACAACAAACAGCACAGACCAAACCATATATGGAGCCGCGGCCAAGCGCGCTCCGAGTGACCGCTTGTTCAATCTATGATTTCCTCCTCCACAGGGGGCTGTTCGGGCTGGGCTTCGAGTTCTGACAGCTTGTCCAGCTCCTCCGAAAAAGAGCTGTAGTCGCCGAAAGCGCCTGAGTATTTGGATTTTTTCATTATATGGATTGCGTCGGGGTCTATTTTTATGCCCACGACAGCGGCGACGGGCCAAAAGTCAGTCGTTTGGACCATCCATTTGAATCCTTCTATGTCAATAATTATCTCGTAATGCAGCCCTTTAAATGTTACGTTTGTCACTACTCCCGAAAGCATACCTTCTTCAACAGATACAATGTCAATGTCTTCGGGGCGCACAACGACGTCAACGGCTTCATTTTTTTCAAAACCTTTGTCAAGGCATTCAAAGTGTCTGCCAAAGATCACCACATCGAAATCGGAAACCATTGTGCCGTCCAAAATGTTCGATTCGCCGATAAAGTCGGCAACAAACGCATTGTCAGGCTCGTTATATATCTCCTCCGGCGTTCCTATCTGCTGGATTTCGCCCGTATCCATAACAACGACGGTGTCCGACATCGACAGAGCCTCTTCCTGGTCGTGTGTGACATATATGAAGGTGATGGACATTTGCTGCTGGATATTTTTAAGCTCTACCTGCATGTCCTTTCGCAGTTTGAGGTCGAGCGCGCCGAGCGGCTCGTCAAGAAGCAGCACTTTCGGGTCGTTTATAAGCGCGCGGGCTATTGCAACACGCTGCTGCTGGCCGCCCGAAAGCGAGTTTACGCTTCTGCGCTCGAACCCGCGTAGGTTGACAAGCTCGAGCATCTCTTTTACTCTGCGTGAAATCTCGCTTTCCGGCACCTTGCGAAGCCGCGGCCCAAAAGCGATGTTATCATATACATTCAGGTGTGGGAACAGCGCGTATTTCTGAAAAACCGTGTTCACCGGACGCTTGTACGGCGGAACATCGTTTACGCGCCTGCCGTTGAAGTAGACGTCGCCTTCGTCAGGTGTAACAAAACCCCCGATTATCCGCAACGTGGTAGTCTTCCCGCAGCCGGAAGGACCCAGCAGTGTTATAAACTCCTTGTCGTGGATGTCGAGGTTAATTCCGCGAAGCACCGCTTCGCCGTTATAATATTTAGTGACGCCTCGAAGCGAGATTATGCAGCTTTCGGTTCCGGTCATTCCTCGTTATATTATACCTCCGTAATACCCATTCTAAAAAATCGACCCTATTATAGCACCTTGTATTATAAAATGCAACATGTTTGATTAAATTATTAGATTCTCCCCGAGTTTTTTACAATTATTCGCGATTTGGCGGGTTTATTTCAATTTAAACTGTGAATTCCGCCCATTTACTCTATTATACTCCGCTTTCCCGCCTAACCGCTTTGTAGTACCGCTGCAAAAAACAGCCATCCGCACAGCAGCATCAAAGTGAAATTTCCGCCGGTGTAAAAGAGCGTAAAGCCCGCGACCACCCACAGAGGAAACAGCGCACAAAGCGAAATAACACGCATGACGCGCTCGGCAAAATGAGGGTCTTTCCACAGGCAAAGCAGACTGTAAAGCGCCTCACCGCCGTCAAGCGTGCGAACAGGCAAAAGGTTTATGGCGGCAAGCGCTATGGAGCAGACAATAAAATACACAGCGGCTATATCCGCTGCACCCGATAGCGCAAAAACTCTTCTGGCTGCGGCACACACTCCGGCGGAAAGCAGGTTTGCGCCTCCCCCGGCAAGTTTCACTATAATATCGGCGCTATATGGACATGGCTCGCCCAAAGTAATAACCGCCCCGAGCGGCAATAGCGTTACCCTGCTTATCGGCGTGCGTGTGACAAGCGCGGCAGCAAGATGCCCAAGCTCGTGGACCGCTGCTGCCGCAAAGGTAATAAGCGCGTAAACCGTACCGTCGACAAAAAGAATTGCGGCAAATACAAAAGCAAGCGGCGATATGGAAATAGTAGGGATTTTATATTTGCCTCCACCGCGCGACTTTACCATGCCGCTTTTATTATTTCCGGATTTTTGGGTCTTTCCGATTGCAACCCGGACCGTATTATGCTATAATGTCGGTGACGACGATGTCGTCGCTGTCCGCCGCGCCGGATTCTGTGCCGGTCGCGCTTTCAGTTGAAGCTACGACCGCATAGGCAAGCGCTGCGGCTTCCGACAGATCGCTTTTTTTATGCCCGTCGACGACACGCTTTACGGTTGCAAGGGTTACTATTACCGAAAACGTAAGCATAACAGCGGCAAAAGTTATGCGCCGCTCGGCGGCTCGTGCCCGGCGCGATATTCGGTTGGCCGGGCGGTTTGAATACATATTCACTGCCTTGTCCGTCCTTTCTTTGTCATGTTATCATTTATATTAATTTGGAGTACGGCTCATGAATGAAAACATCTACCAGCGCGCCTCGTCTGTGACGGCCGAGCAAAGGCGCGCAGTCACACGTCAGCAGCCGATGGTGCTTTGGTTTACGGGGCTTTCCGGCTCGGGTAAAAGCACTGTCGCATCCGAAGTCGAACGCAGACTCACGGAGCTTGGAATGGCGGCCTATATGCTGGACGGCGATACAATGCGGGCGGGGCTTTGCTCCGATCTCGGCTTTTCGCCGGCCGACCGGGCTGAAAATATCAGGCGGCTTACCGAAGTGGCATATCTGCTTGCCGACAGCGGGCAAATAGTGCTGGTTTCAGCAATCTCGCCGGCACGCGAAAGCAGAGACGCCGCACGCAAAAGGATTTCGCCCCGCTGCGACTTTGTCGAAATATATGTTTCCGCGTCGATAGAGGTATGCGAGGCGCGCGACGTTAAAGGGCTTTATAAAAAAGCCCGGGCAGGCGAAATAACAGACTTTACAGGCGTGTCGGCACCGTATGAGGCGCCCGATAATCCCGAGCTTGTGCTGGATACGGCGGGACAAAGCATAGACGTGTGCGCGTCGGCGGTCGTTGCCGAGGTCATGCGGCGACAATATCTTTCTGTGATGGTCGATGCGGCACTGCGTGCAGGAAATGAGATAATGGACGTTTACGGCACCGACGATTTCAAAGTTGAGCTGAAAGACGACAGCTCGCCCTTGACGGTCGCCGACAAGCGTTCAAACGCTCTTATAGTCGATATGTTAAAAAATGAATTCCCTTTTATCCCAATACTTGCCGAGGAAAGCGCGGACGACCCGTCGCGGATTTACTCGCCGCTCTGTTTTATCGTCGACCCGCTGGACGGGACAAAGGAGTTTATAAAGCGCAACGGCGAGTTTACGGTCAATATAGCGCTTGCATATAAGGGAACACCGGTCGTCGGCGTGGTCTATGTACCCGTGACGGGCGAAATTTACATGGGAATAAGAGGCGGCGGAGCATACAGGCGCAGCGCGTCCGGCAAGCTCGAGCGTCTGCAGGTCAGCCGCCGCACATCCGAGCTTGTAGTCATGCGCAGCCGCTCGCATGGCGATGTCCGAGAGGAGCAGCTGCTCGAGAAATATAAAGACCGCATCGCGCGTACGGTTACGGCAGGCAGCTCGATTAAAGGCTGCAAGGTAGCCGCAGGCGAGGCTGACATTTACATCCGCTTCGGCCCGACGATGGAATGGGATACCGCCGCAATGCATTGCATTTGCGAGGCAGCGGGAGCAATCTTGCTTCAAACCGACGGTACCCCGCTCACTTATAACAGGAAAAATCCGCTCAACGACAAAGGTTTTTACATCATAAACCGTCCCGAAAACGATTTTATTAACCCGGAAATATAAAAACAGCGGCGCATAAAAAGGCACGCCGCAAAGTATCATGTTTATAGGAGCGCAAAAACAATGAACACTTTTCCTGAACGCGAGGAAAACTATCTCGACAAGCTTGAAGCACGCAGCATTCATATATTGCGGGAAGCATACGCCAACTTCAAAAACCTTTGCATGCTTTGGTCTATCGGCAAGGACAGCACCGTGCTGCTTTGCCTTGCGAGAAAAGCATTTTTCGGACATGTGCCTTTTCCGCTCGTACATATCGACACGCATTACAAAATCCCCGAAATGATTGAGTACCGCGACAGGCTTGCGCGCGAGTGGAAGCTGGATATGATATACGGCGAAAACCGGGAGGCGCTCGACTCTCGCCGCACCTTCCCCGACGGAAATACCACACGCCTGGAATGCTGCCGTTTACTTAAAACCGAAGCGCTGATTAATACGCTTTCGGGCGCGTGGCCGCGCTATCGTATGAACCATGCAACAGGGCAATATGAGCTTGACACCAACCGCGAACCGTTCACAGGCGTTATAGTCGGCGTGCGCGCCGACGAGGAGGGCAGCCGCTCCAAAGAGCGCTATTTCTCGCCTCGCGACAAACACAGCGACTGGGACGTCGGCGACCAGCCGCCCGAGTTTTGGGGGCAGTATAAAACCGATTTTGCGCCGGGAACACATGTCAGAATCCATCCGCTGCTGGACTGGACGGAGCTTGACGTGTGGGAATACATAAAGCGCGAAGGCGTGCCCGTCGTATCGCTCTACTTTAATCATGGCGACGGCACACGCTTCCGCTCGCTCGGCTGTGCGCCATGCACAAAGCCTGTCGAGTCGGACGCCTCGACGCTCGACGAAATAATTGAGGAGCTTAAGACCGGCAAGTTTGCAAACATAGCGGAGCGCTCCGGCCGCGAGCAGGACAAAGAGGACGGCGGCGGTCTTGAAGAGCTTCGCAGAGGCGGATACATGTAAAAATTCTAACAGACGCTCATAAAAAACCCGGCAGATGTCAAAGTTATAACATGACTTTAAAAAGCTTTGTTGACACTGCCGAGCTTTTGTATTATACTTTTTATGAAAATTATCATTTGTTTTGTAAATTAACATATGAGAGAGGTAATTGTATGAAACCTTGGGCTATTTACAAGCGCATTTTGACTTTGGTGCTTGCATTGACTATAGCCGCAGGCTTCGTTGGCTGTGCAAATGAGAGCGCAGGCGATCCGACGGTCACCTCGGCAGAAGAAACCGGAGAGGAGACTGTCGATCTGTATCCCGACGATATGCCCGATAATATGAACTTTGACGGTCAGACCATCCGGTTCATAACATACCAGGTTGACAAGGGCTCCCGCTCTATAGACATCGATGAAGATGCGCAGGACACAGGGGATATTATTTTCGAGGCAATTTGGAAACGCAATCAGGCAATCGAATCCCGCCTGAATGTTGACATCCAGCTTTCCAAAGAAACGGGCATGAACCAGCTCGTTCCCGCGGTAACAATGTCCATTCAATCCAACTCCGACGATTACGACGTCATCGTGGGCCATGCAAGATTTGACATCCAGCTTGCATCAAGCGGATATCTGAAAAATCTCGACCATATAAACTATCTGAACTTCGAAAAACCCTATTGGAGCCAGATGTATATGGACGAGATAGCGTACAAGGACATTCACTATTGGTCGACAGGCGACATAACCATAGAATATATATCGACCATCTACTGTATGTATGTCAACTCGGCGCTTTGGAACGACCATTACAGCGACCAGAGGATATATGATGTCGTCAACAGCGGATCGTGGACGCTTGACAGTCTCAAACAGTACTCGATAGGCGCATATCGCGACATCAACGGCGACAGCGTAGCGGACGAAAACGACGTGTTCGGCTTTGCTATGCAGCAGGGCCACGTGCTCAACGGCATGGCGTTTGCTGCGGGCGTTGACTATAGCGCGCGCGACGCCGAAGGCAATATAAGCATTATAGTCAACAACGAACGCACCATAAATGTTTTCAACAAGCTTTATAACCTGTTCTTCGAATCGGGCAACGCGACCCTGCTTCTTGCAAACGAAAAATACGATACCACCGCACTAACCATGTTCGTCGAAAACAGGCTGCTCTTCTTCCCCAGCACCTTCGGCACCTGTGAAAACGAAAAGATGCGCGCAATGGAGACCGACTATTTCATCATCCCGCTGCCCAAATATGACGAGTCACAGCCAAAGTATATAGTCTGTCTCTTATACACATCT
>DGDL01000025.1 GCA_002385415.1 Clostridiales bacterium UBA3953 | reverse complement strand
GTGGGCTGGGAGATGGGAAAAAGAAACAGCCAGCGCCTCTACTATAACCCCCCCCCCCCCCCCCGCGCCGAACCCCAGCCCCCGCGAGCGCGCGAGCCGCGCCATAGCCTCCTGCCCCACAAGCGCGGTTTGACGCGACTGCCATTGCTCTGTATGCATAAGTGTATCTGCTCCTATAAAAGTCACAAATCATGCGCGGCCATAAAAGCCGCGCGAGTTTTATTATATAAAAACCGGGACCGGGTGTCAACCGGCACTGAAAATTTACAATTATATTGTATTGGACGAAATAAAATAATATTGATTTCGGCATATCCGTTTGTTATAATTTGATAAAAACAATTTATCGGCGGAGGAATCATTATGGGACTTATCAAAGCGGCGCTCGGTGCGGCGGGCGGAGTGCTTGCCGACGCGTGGAAGGAATTTTTCTATTGCGAGGCTCTGCCGGCCGACGTGCTTGTTTCGAAAGGATACAAGCGCACATCGGGCCGCAGCTCCAACACAAGAGCGAGCGACAATATTATCTCGAGCGGCTCGGTCATTGCGGTGGCCGACGGCCAGTGCATGATAATCGTCGAGCAGGGCAAAATCGTTGACCTTTGCGCCGAGCCGGGCGAGTATATATACGACAAATCGAGCGAGCCGAGCATTTTCACGGGCAATCTCGAGGAAAGCGTTATGGCTACTTTCCGGCAAATAGGGCGGCGCTTCACGTTCGGCGGCGACACCGGCAAAGACCAGCGCGTGTACTATGTGAACACCAAGGAAATCCCGGGCAACAAGTACGGCACGGCAAGTCCCGTACCGTTTCGGGTGGTGGACCGCAACATCGGGCTGGATGTTGACATCGGGCTGCGCTGCAACGGCGAGTATTCGATAAAAATTATCGACCCGATACTGTTTTACACCAACGTCTGCGGTAACGTCGACGACGAGTTCAAGCGCACGGCGATTGAGTCGCAGCTGCGCTCGGAGCTTCTCACCGCGCTGCAGCCCGCGTTTGCGAGACTGTCCGAGATGGGCATTCGCTACTCGGCGATACCCGGGCACACGATGGAGCTGTCCAGCGCGCTCAACGAGATACTCAGCGAGAAGTGGACAAAGCTGCGCGGGATAAAGATAGTATCGTTTGGAATGAACTCCATAACGGCCTCGCCGGAAGACGAGGAAATGATAAAGCAGCTGCAGAAATCGGCGGTCATGCGTGACCCGACTATGGGCGCGGCAACGCTTATCGGCGCACAGGCGGACGCGATGCGGGACGCCGCGAAGAATCCCGGCGGCGCGTTTACAGGATTTATGGGTATGGGCATGGCAAACCAGGCGGGCGGCGCGTCCGCGCAGACGCTCTATGCTATGGGGGCAGAGCAGGCAAAACGGCTGAAGAGCTCCGAGCCTGACGGCGACGGCTGGGCCTGCTCGTGCGGTGCCAAGAACAAGCCGGCGGCGAAATTCTGTCCCGAGTGCGGCAAGCCGAAACCGGCGGACGGTTGGAAGTGTCCCGAGTGCGGCACGCAGAATAAAGGCAAGTTCTGCACTGAATGTGGGACTAAAAAGCCCGCGGGCGCGGCTGCCTACAAATGCGACAAGTGCGGCTGGGAGCCTGACGACCCGACGAAGCCGCCGAAGTTCTGCCCCGAGTGCGGCGACGCGATAAACGAAGACGATATAGTGTAAGCTATAAAATGCGGGGAGCTTTTTAAAAGAAAGTTCCCCGTGCCTTTCAAAATATTTGAGCACGGTGCAAGCCGCACCGTGACTTTTTTTCTACCGTCAGCCGTATCGCACATAGCCCGCGCCGCCGAAAAGTGCGCGATGGCTCACCGGCAACCGACAGTCGCCGAACCACACAACTCAATCAACAATTGAAATGACCGAAAAACCGGCATTTCAAGCACCGGTTTATTGCGTTTTTGGCCGGAGCCGGTTATAATCGAGCCAACAGGCAAGCCTATCCCCGCACGCTCCGGAGCGGTGACGACAAATTTTATTGAGGTACAAAACCATGTTCAACGCTGAAACAGTAGGTCGCAATATATCGGTCCTGCGCAAAAAGCGCGGTATAACACAGATGGAACTCGCCAACAGGCTGGGCATCAGCTTTCAGGCTGTGTCAAACTGGGAGCGCGGCATCGCAATGCCCGACATCTCCAACCTGAAGCTGCTTGCACAGGTGCTCGAAACCACAACCGACACCATACTCGGCGACGAGCGAGCCGCAGAGATAATATCGGCTGTCGAGGAAGGCAAAACACCGCCCGAGCCGCTGAAACCCGACGAGTTTGTAGCCGTCGCGCCGCTGCTTGAGCCTGAGCAAAATGACCGGCTGCTCGAAGCCGTCGACGAGCCGCTCCAGCCCGAGCAGGCAAGCCAGGTTAAACCCAACCTCGCGTTCGGCGGCGAATACGACAAAACCGACGCCGAGCTGGCCGAGATGTTCTTCGAGCGCGGCAATGTCGCGATGTTCGCGATGGTACAGGACGCGTTGCCGGCCGGGCGTCGCCGCGAGCTGCTGGAGCGCGCAGTCGCCGACGGCAACATGGCATTTGTCGCTATGCTGACCGACGAGCTCGCGTCCGACGAAGGAGCAGATTTTGCCGAAAAGGCTTTCGCAGACGGTAACCCCGCCCTGCTTGCGATGTTCGAAGACAAGCTGTCGCGCGAGCGCAAGGCCGAGCTTGCACTAAAAGCGTTTGAGGATGGCAACGTAGCGCTGTTTTCAATGCTTTCGGGCAACCTTTCGCCCGAGCAGCGCCGCATGTGCCGCGTGCGCGCAGCCGAGGACGGCAACGTCGCCATGTTTGCGCTGCTGTCGGACCACAAATGCGAGCAAACCGGGCGACAAAGCGCGAGGAGCATTGAAAGAAAGCGCGACATTGTCGAGAAAAAGCGCATGCTGCAGGAGAAATTCGCGCAGCTTTCGGATGAATACGCAAGACTTGAGCAGGAGTACCGCCGACTTGAGAGCGAGGACGCAAGCGAAGACAAACTGGACGCGCTCGAGGAGCGCATGGACGACCTTGAGGACGAGCTGGACGACATCGAAGGCGAACTTGAGGATTTGGACGACGAGCTTGAAGAGCTCGCCGACCCCGAGGCGATAAGCCGGCTCGGCGACAGGATAAGCGGGCTGAAAGATTTGCTCGGCAGGATTGGTGCAATGTTTAACTGAGAGGATCGGTTCGGATATGCCGGTTATAAAATAAGAAAGACCAAGTAACACAGACGCGGGAAGCGCCGAAAAGCGTTTCCCGCATTATTTTGCCGTCACCGGCATTAAAGCCGCAAAATGAAATAGGAGCGCTGTGCTGCGCTCCTTTGAATTTTTCCGGGTACCCTGCCCGGAAAGCAATCACTCCTTGCACAAAAAGGAATGTTTAGTTGCGATAACTTTATTTTCCGCAGGAATTGTATCGGATACATGCGGCTGTGACGCCGAGCACGACCCGGCACGTGGCGTCGCGCAACTCACTCTGTCGGCGCAGCCGTACGCGCGGTTAGCGCACCTGTTTTCGAGCCGCCGACCGCAGCATTAAACCGGCAGTATCTCCCCCTTTCATGCGACATGCATGACACCGATACCCAAGGGTATCAGTCCTTTCCTTTTTTTGCGGTGTCCTCATAATACCATATATTTTGGATAAAGTCAATATATTCTTAAAAACAGGAAAATTAAAAAATGTTAAAATTGCTTAACAAACCGTTTTTATTTCAGTTGTTTTACATGCTTGCTTTTGCTGTGGCTGTCTGCTATAATGGGAATATGTGTGAAGAAATCAAGTTGAATTTTGACCCCTCTGCCCCGGTCGCTATATCGCGCTGTGAAAAATACGATGTCGACGAGATTGCGGCGGTGCTGGAGACGCAGCTCCGCTCCCTCGGTATCTCGCCTGAATTTTTCGCGGGCAGACGAGTGGTCGTGAAACCCAACCTCATCATGGCGGCGTCGCCCGACCGCATGGCGACCACCCATCCCGCGGTAGTCGAGGCGGCGCTGCGTGTTATCGGCGCCTGCTCGCCCGCTTCGGTGACCGTTGCCGAAAGTCCGGGCGGCCCGTATCAACCTGCGCTGCTCCGCGCGTCATACCATGCAACCGGCATTGCGGCGGCGGCAAAGCGCGCCGGCGCAACTCTCAACTTCGATACCTCGGTTAAAACTGTGGGCTATCCGGACGGCAAAGTGTCAAAGTCATTTGAACTCCTCACTCCCGCCGCCGAAGCCGAGGTAATAGTCAACATCTGCAAGCTCAAGACCCACTCGCTGACGCAGATGACGGCGGCTGTCAAAAACCTGTTCGGTTTTGTCGCCGGCACCGATAAAGTCGCCATGCACGCGCGGTTCCCGAACCCGCAGAGCTTTTCAAAATATCTTGTCGATCTGGCGTCCGCCGTCGCGACGATATGTCCCACTCTCAATATTGTCGACGGCATAGTGGGAATGGAGGGCAATGGCCCGACGGCTGGAGCGCCGAAACCGTTTGGCTGTATCATAACCGGCCGCAACCCATTTGGTGTGGACGTTCTGTGCGAGTATCTGCTGCGGCTGGAGGGTCAGGTCATGACGACATCCGAGGCGCGGGCACGCGGGCTGTGCAGAAAGGATGTATCGGAGCTGGCGCTTGTCTGCGAAGGGCAGGTCGCCTTATACAGACCCGCGAAAGTCGTGTCGGCTGAAACTAAGCAACGGCATATATTGACCCATTTGCCGCGGTTTTTGCGGCCGCGTCCAGTTATCGACCAGGCGTTGTGCGTCGGCTGCGGCGTGTGCGCAAAAAGCTGCCCCGCCGAAACGATAACGATGGCAAATAAAAAGGCGCACATAGCACATAATAAATGTATTCTCTGCTACTGCTGTCAGGAGATGTGCCGGTTCCGCGCGGTTAAAATTCGCAAGAATATTCTGCTGCGGCTGGTAAGGTAACGATATGGACAAAATAACACTTGAAGCGCCCGCGAAACTGAACCTTTGGCTTGAAGTGATGGGCAAGCGGGCTGACGGTTATCACGAGATTTTCACTGTAATGCATTCGGTCGGGCTTTGCGACATTGTGGAGCTTGAGCTCACCGCGGCGGGTATAACGCTTGAGTGCCAAGTCGAGGAGGACATTGCCTCTTACACCGCTGATTTGCTTTGCGACGAATCAAACCTCGCCTACCGCGCGGCAGCGGCGTTTTTTTCGTGCGTGCGCGAATACAAGCCTTCAGCCGGTGGGGGCGTGCGCATACGGCTTGTCAAACGAATCCCGGCGGGAGCGGGGCTTGGCGGCGGCAGCTCGGACGCAGGCGCAGTGCTGCGCGGGCTGAACCTGCTATTCGGCAACCCCATACCTATCCTAAAACTGCGCGAAGCCGGCCGACCGCTCGGCGCCGACGTGCCGTTCTGCGTTTCGGGCGGCACTATGGCAGCCTCCGGTATTGGCGACAGGCTCTCTCCCTGCCCGCCACCGCCTGAATTTTTTGTCGTTGTAGCAGTACCGCACGAGCAGGTGCATACCGGCTGCGCCTATGCCGCACTCGACAAGATAGAGTACGAGTATCGCGACCCGGCCTCGTTCCTTGCGGCGCTGGAATCGGGCGACCGCGAGGCTTTTTGCGCTGGGCTTTTCAACCGCTTTGAAGCTATCAGCCCGACTGCGGCAAATCTCAAGCGGAGGTTCGCTTCGCTTGGCGCGGAGGCGTCGCTGATGAGCGGCAGCGGCGCGTCGGTGTTCGGGCTGTTTGACAGCCGGTCTACCGCACTTGCCGCCGAGACTGCGCTGAAAAGCGACGGTTATTATGCAGCGCTGTGCACGACATAGCGCAAACAATATACGGACAGGGCACAACAGACAGGGCGCTTTTTCGGCGCCCTTTTTTGCACTGTCTTATAT
>DGDL01000022.1 GCA_002385415.1 Clostridiales bacterium UBA3953 | reverse complement strand
AACGGCGAAGACGGGATATACCCGCTTGGCTCGCTGCTCGAGATGGGCAAAAAGCTGATTTCCTCCGGCGACACGCGTTTCACTTCCCACGAAATCGACATGGACAAAATGTGCGCCATCCTGTTTACCTCCGGCACTACGGGGACAAGCAAGGGCGTGATGCTTTCACAGCGCAACCTGACAGCAGCAACCAACGCCTCTTGCCAGTCGATGGAGTACGACGACCGCAACACATTCGTGTCGGTGCTCCCGATGCACCACTCGTACGAAGTAACATGCGGGCATTTCGCCATCCAAAACCTCGGCGCTTCGATTTATATAAACGACGGGCTGAAAAATACATTGCGCTCTTTCGCATACTATAAGCCGAACGCACTTATGCTTGTGCCGCTGTTCGTTGAAACAATGCACAAGCGGATTTGGGCCGAGATAGACAAAAAAGGCATGCGAAGCAAGGTGGTTGCGGCAATGAAGCTCGCAAACCTGCTGCTCGCGCTCGGCATCGACGTGCGCGACAAATTTTTCAGACAGATTAGAGACGCGTTCGGCGGCAATCTGCGCAGTATAGTCTGCGGCGGCGCGCCGCTTGACCCCAAACTTGTCAAAGATTTTAACACGTTCGGCATAACCATACTCGAAGGCTATGGTATCACCGAATGTGCGCCGCTGGTGGCGGTCAACTCTCCCGGCAAGGAGAGATACTATTCGGTGGGACAGCCTGTTTACGGCTGTCAGGTCAAAATCGACCCCGACAGCGGCGATTATGTGACTTATGAAAATGACAAAACCGGTAAAAGGCGTCGCCCGAAAGGCGCCGTCGGCGAAATCCTCGTAAAGGGCGAAAACGTTATGCTTGGCTATTACCGCAACGAGGAGGCAACGCGTGAGGCGTTTACGCCGGACGGCTGGTTCAGAACCGGCGACGTGGGCTATATGGACTCCGACGGTTATATCTACATCACGGGTCGTAAAAAGAATGTCATAATTCTTTCGAACGGCAAAAACATTTTCCCCGAGGAGCTTGAAGAAAAGCTCAAGGGAGTGCCGGGGATAGCCGAGTGTGTCGTGCTCGGCCGCAAAAACGAATCTGACGAGGTTGTTGTCACCGTGGTGATATATCCCGATCCCGAATATTTTGCGGGCAAAACCGCGGATGAAACATTAAAGCAGCTGCGGGGCTCCATAAACGAGCTTAACCGCACATTGCCGGTATACAAACAGATCCGCGCGGTCGAACTGCGTGATACCGAATTTGAAAAAACCTCGTCACGCAAAATCAAGCGATATTTAGTAAAATAAAATATTTTTAATATATTGCAGGAGATAGTGCACCTATGTTCGAAGCAATCAAAAGAATACTGGTTGAAGATATGCAGGTTAAACCCGAGGACGTCACACTCGAGGCCGAACTCGTCAACGACCTGGGTATCAACTCGCTGGAGCTTGCCGATCTCATACTTATGTGCGAAGAGAAATTCGGCATTGAGATCAAGGACGAAGATATCCACAAGTTCATCACAGTCGGCGACGTTGTTACCTACCTTACCGAACAGGGCGTCAGCTTAGATTCCATCAAGGACTAACATAAAAACCACGGCACTTTTCGTGTCGCTGTCGCTTTGCTTTCGGACGGCGGGCCGCGATTCCGGTCCGCCGCTTGTGCGCGAGCGCCAAAAGCATCCCCCGGCAAATCTCAACCGGCTTAATATTCAAAAAAACGATATGAAAAATATAATTACATAAAAGCACAGGGCCAAATGAAACAGGCCAATAATATAAATGGATGTATTTGTTAAAATAACGCTGACGGCGCTTGGCATTATTGCCATTTCAATTATCATCATCGCCATATACAGGCGTATTTCGGCAAAACTGACTGCCGAAAGTATACTCAAATACGGCCGGGGCAGCCCGAGATTTATATATAACCTGCTTTCGACCGTATACGCCAAGCAGCGTCTGTTCAGTGCTGTGACGCTGCCGGCAAATCCCAAAAAACCCGGCGGGCCACGCGTCGGAGTCGATCTCATCGCCGTCGGACGGGGAGGCGTATGCATTATTAGGGTACTAAGGTATAAAGGCTTTATCGAAAACCCGAATAAAGGCGACTGGTGTCAGGTTTTCGGTGACAATATACTCCCCTTTCGCAATCCCTTTGAGCAAAATGCCGTTTGTCTACGCGCGGTAGAACGCATTTTCAAAGTTGAGCATGTCTACAACGTGCCACTTTTAAACCTTGTTGTATTCACCGACGCCGACGTCAAATTTAAAAACCAGCAAGACAACCTTTACATTGCCGACAGACTTCTTCCGGCGCTGCACGATGTCAATCGCAGCCGTTTCATGAACAATCGCGAGATAAAGGCTGCGATCGCGGCTATTCGCAAATATGCAAAGCCTGCCGGAAAACCCAAACCCGGTACACCAAAAGGGATGCCGGAAAATATCACGAAAACAGGTCAACCAATAATATGATTATAAGAAACGAAAACTACGATGTAGCAATAGTGGGCGGCGGTATAAGCGGGCTGATGTGCGCTTACCGCCTGGTAGAAAAGCATCCGGAGCTGAAAATTGTGCTCGTGGAGCGAGGCTCAAGCCTTGAAAAGCGCAAATGCCCCATCCTGGACAAAAAAGTCCAGTCCTGTATCAAGTGCAAAAACTGCGCCATCATGGAAGGCATGGCCGGAGCCGGCGCTTTTTCGGACGGCAAATATGTTATCTCGACGGAATACGGCGGATGGCTTACCGAACTTATGCCCGATGAAACTGTTATAGGCTACATTGAGCAGGCCGACTCCATTCTTGTGTCGTTCGGCGCGCCTACCGAGCGCTTTATGCCGGACAACGAGCTCAAGCGCCTTGCACTCAAATACGATCTGCACATGTCACAGGCGCAGCTCAAACACTTCGGCACCGACGGCAACCTTCAAATCATGGGCAGGTTGATAAAATACCTTTCGGAGCATATAACAATTTATACCGAAACCGCGGTCGCCGACATAGACCGCTCTGCCCACAGGCTTAAATGCTCCACACGCGACGGAAGGCTTGACATCACCGCAGAACGCATTATACTCGCGCTCGGACGTGCAGGCAGCCGGTTTTTCTACAAATGGTGCCACGACAACAATATCCCGGTTGAAAACAATCA
This sequence comes from Clostridiales bacterium UBA3953, assembly GCA_002385415.1. Taxonomy (GTDB): domain Bacteria; phylum Bacillota; class Clostridia; order Oscillospirales; family CAG-272; genus DTU078. Next base: position 6,084 of record DGDL01000022.1, on the reverse strand, counting down.
GGTGGACGTTGGCGTGCGTGTCGAGCTCCCCGCAATCGTTTGGGACGAGTTCTCAAAGCGCATATACGAGCCGAAAATCAAATACCGCTCCAAAGCATACGGCGACACCACGCGCATGTTCTGCTTCAACGAGCGCGGCAGTGTTGTAACCGAGAACACCGATGGGATTCTCACCGTCAACGGACATGCCTATCACGGCCCGGCGATGAAGACCAAAAACTCAAACTTCGCACTGCTCACCACTATTAAGTTTACCGAGCCTTTCGACAACCCCATTGAATACGCGCGTCACGTTGCAAAGCTCTGCAACCTCATCAGCGGTGGAAGCGTGCTCGTTCAGCGGCTGGGCGACCTCAAACTGGGCCGCCGCACCGACGAGCGCAGGCTCGCCGCATCGACGACCATTCCCACACTGAAAGCTGTGCCGGGCGATCTGTCGCTTTGCATGCCGAAACGACAGCTCGACAACATAATCGAAACGCTCGACCAGCTCGATAAAATCGCTCCCGGCACCGCAAACTATGACACTCTGCTCTACGGCATAGAGTGCAAGTATTATTCGGCAAGACCTCGCTGCAACGACTTTGAGCTTGAGGGCTGCGAAAAAATTTACGCAATAGGCGACGGCGCGGGGTTCACGCGCTCGCTGTCTCAAGCCGCCGCGAACGGACTTTACGTCGCAGACAAAATCAACATTGAGATTGACCAGGGCAAATAGTTTTGATCCGAGGCGGCTGCAGGCACCTTTGTTTTGCGCGTCAGCGCATTCATTTAGCATCGAATAACCGAACTGCATAAAAATATACAGCAAGGAACTGTTGTCATGCTTAATATTGCCATCATGGGCTTCGGGACCGTCGGCAGCGGCATCGCGGAGGTTATATCCGGCAGCTATGCGCTTGTTAAAAGCCGCCTTGGCGACGACATCAATATAAAACGCATACTCGACTTGCGCGATTTTCCCGACAGCCCCTACGCCAATCGTGTTACGCACGATTTCAACGATATTTTAAACGACGACTCGATTTCGGTTGTCGCGGAAACCATGGGCGGCGTCGGAGCCGCATACAAGTATACAAAGGCGCTGCTCGAAGCCGGCAAGCATGTTGTCACATCCAACAAAGAGCTTGTCGCAGCCCATGGCGTCGAGCTGCTCCGCATCGCCGATAAGCGCGGCGTTCGCTACCTGTACGAGGGCAGTGTCGGCGGCGGGATACCGCTTATCCGCCCCATAACCGAGTCGCTGGCGCACGACGATATAACCGAAATAACCGGCATTTTAAACGGCACGACCAACTTCATACTCACGCAGATGGCGTCCGGCTTCAGCTTTGACGAGGCGTTGCGCGAGGCACAGCGGCTCGGCTATGCCGAAGCCGACCCGACCGCCGACGTCGACGGTCACGACGCCTGTCGCAAGATTTGCATACTTGCGGCAGTTGCATTCGGCGTGCTTATTCCCTCGGATGAAGTAAGCTGCCGGGGTATCCGCGGCCTTACGCTCGACCACATCAATGCCGCCGCCGAAAAGAACCGCGCCGTAAGGCTCATTGCGCGCGCCCGCCGTCTGCCCAACGGCAAAATTGAGGCAGAGGTCGCGCCCTTTGAGGTTGTGATGACCAGTCCTCTCCACTCGGTCGAGGGTGTCTTCAACGGCGTGCTGCTGCACGGCACCATGACCGGCGACGTCATGTTCTACGGCAGGGGCGCGGGCAGCCTACCCACCGCCAGCGCTGTCGTAGCCGATATAATTGACTGCGGCTCACAAAACGGCTGCAGCAAAAAACAGCGCCTGTGGGAGGACGGCACAGGCCTGTATGTGCTACCTGAAGATGGCAGCGTTGCGGGGCTGGGGGACAGGATAGAGCTTTAATTTTCCTCCCCTCCGCCGGTCGTATTAGCCTTTTATGTCACAGCGTCAATAAGTGTCCTGATTTACCATAAACTTTAGGGTTACATTTTTTTCGCCGTGCGCTTATAATAGTAATGTATTGCATTAAATCGTTATAAGGCGCAAAGGGGCGGATTTTAAGTGGACCTAATATTAATCAGTGAAAGTAAATTGAAAGTGACGCTGACACCCGAGGATATGAAGGCGCTGCAGCTGTCCTGTGACGACATCGACTATGACAGCACCGGCACACGCCGCGCATTTTGGAGCATCCTCGACGAGGCAAAGCAAAAAACCGGATTTGACGCAGCACGAAGCCGCGTTTTCATACAGGTATATCCGTCAAAGGACGGCGGATGCGAACTTTATGTCACCAAACTCTCGTCCGAAGCCGGCGGGCCGGTGAAGCTCACAGACCGTTTTAGCGACTCCTCCGACAAAGTGACACTCGATCGCGCAGGCGAGTTTGATCTTAAAAAAATGCGCGGCTCTGCCGCCGAGTTTGAAACGCTTTCGCAGCTCACAAACTGCTGCCGCAGGCTGCATGCCGACGGCTACATAGGCAAGTCGTACGCATACTGTGACCGCAGCTTCAGCAAAACGCGTTACATTCTCATTTTGGACGGCATCGCCGACATCGATATACTGCGCGAATACGGCAATCTGCTTGATCCCGATACAATTCATATTTGGGTACTCGAGCATTGCGACGAAATACGTATGACCGACGCGGTGGAAACTCTGCGCGGGCTATAAAGAGAGCGGCATACACATTGAAATATAGGTATATCGGAGGAGTAAGCGGGGGCGCGAAATGCACCCCCGTAAAATGTATAATGCAATGCTGTAAATCAGCATTGCATAGCATTATTTCTGCGGAATTTTGATTTACTACATTCAGCAATCGGAGATTTTTTTATGACACGCGATATTGCCGCGCGCTGGGACGAGCTTCAGCGCGCCTGTGAAAGCTGCACTCGCTGTCCGCTCGGCCAAACCAAGACAAACACCGTATTCGGCTGCGGCAACCGCGAAGCCGATCTAATGTTCATTGGCGAGGCGCCGGGCGAACAGGAGGATTTAGCCGGAGTGCCGTTTGTCGGACGCGCCGGTCAGCTTTTTGACAAATTCCTCGCAGCCGTCGATATAAAGCGCGAGGACGTTTACATAACAAACATACTCAAATGCCGTCCTCCGAGAAACCGAGACCCTCTTCCCGCAGAACAGGAGCAGTGCATCGACTACCTGCGCGAGCAGGTTCGACTGATTAAACCGAGGTTAGTGGTTTGTCTCGGCCGTATCTCGGCGATGCGGCTTATAAAGCCTGACTTTAAGATAACTGCCGAGCATGGCATTTGGTTTGATAAAGGACTATATAAAATTTGTGCCGTTTATCATCCTTCGCTGCTGTTGCGCGACCCGCGCAAGCGCGAGGACATGCTTTTAGACATGCAAAGCATCAAAGCGGCGCTCGACGCTTTACCGGAGGTGGGCTCTTGACAGTCGATGTCGGAACGGTCGGGCCGGTAGTCGCGACAATGTTTTTTGTTATAGTCGTCGGCTACATAGCGCGCAAGCTGAAACTTGTCGACGAGGCGTCGTCCAAGCTGATGAGCGATCTCATTATTCGTGTCGGACAGCCGTTTATGATAATCTCGGCTGTGCTCGGCATGCCATACTCGGCCTCCAATCTGCGCGAGGGCGGGCTTATATTGCTTGTGGCGCTCATAGTCCATGCGGTCGCCGCCGTGTTGGCGCTTGTCGCGACCTTTCGCGTAAAAGATACAGCCGAGCGCAGGCTGACCGAGTTTGCCGCAATGTTTGCAAACTGCGGCTTTATGGGCTTTCCGCTGCTGCGGGCCGTATTCGGCGACGTCGGACTGTTTTGGGCGTCGTTTTTTGTTATAGTCTTTAACCTTGTCTGCTGGACTTACGGACAGTATATCCTGTCGCGCGCCGACTCGCGCGTGAAGATAAAGCCTCTCAATATTTTCGTCAACTACGGCACGGTGCCCTGCGTGCTCGGGCTGCTGCTGTATGTGCTGAGAGTGGGCGACACGCTGTCTCCCAAAGTATTTGAGGCGATGGACTATCTTGGCTCGATTTGCACACCCCTTTCGATGCTTGTCGTCGGAGGCCTGCTTGCAACCGTACCGATAAAAAGGCTGTTTACCGAGCCTAAAATATACCTATTATCGTTTGTAAAGCTGGTCGCTTTACCTTTTGTCTGCGGCGCATTGCTGGCGGCTGTTGGTTTTTCAAAAGAAATGGCCATGTTCGGCGCTATAATGGCGGCGCTCCCCACCGCCGCGAACACAGCTATTTTTGCCGAATCGTACAATATAAAACCTTCCTATGCCGCGCATACCGTTGGAGTGACGACACTTTTTTCGGTTATAACCATACCCGCGTCGCTTTATTTTGTAAGCCGTTTGCTGGATTTTCTCTATATCTGACAGCAAAAGCAGATTTTATATAAAAATACTGTTGCTTTTACCGGCGGCTGTGTTATACTTAACTTGTGCTATTTTAAAAAATGCGTTTAAGGAGACAGTGCTATGCTGCCGTCAAAAAACGATATAGAGGTTCTGCGCCGGCTTGCAGTTCGCTATGCCGAACACGCTTCCCTTCCCGTTCAGGACGAAAAACGCGAGATGTGGCGTTCGCTGAACGACGGGCGTATGATAAAGCCCATGATAGCAATCGACCAGATGCCCTGGAACGAGCTTGACGTCGACGGGTTTCTCAAATGCGAGGTCAATCACCCATATTGGCGTCATGTTGAGTGGCATCTGCGCACCGAAATTTACAAATGGGAGCACATGCCCGCCGATATGGTGATGAATCCTTATGTGCTTGTGCCCCGCCATATATCGAGCACCGGATACGGCGTCACAAATAAAGAGCGCATCGCTGTGACCGACCCGACCAGCTCTGTGGTCGGCCACTACTTTGAGACTGTAATCAGCGAACCGGAAGATATTGAGAAAATACAGATACCGCAGCTCAACGTCAACCGCGATGCCGACAAAGCCGCAGCCGAAGCCGCCGATTACATATTTGAAGGCATAATACCGTGGAAATTCAGCGGTCTGAACATGCATCTCGGCGCGTGGGATATCCTGTCCCAGTGGCTGGGCATTGAAAACGCCTACATCGAGCTTATCGAGCGGCCCGAATTTATACATGCCTGCATGGAACGCATGACACAGGCATTTATTTCGCAAATAGAGCAGGCAAACGAGCTTGGCATATTCGACATCAACACAAATCTGACCCACTGCTCGTATACCTTCTCGAGCAGCCTGCCCGGGCCCGACTGTGACCCCGATAACCCCACCTCAAAAGACGCGTGGGCGTTCGGTCTGGCACAACTTTTCACGAGCGTGTCGCCGGAGATAACCGCCGAGTTTGAAGTACCCTATATGCAGCGGCTGTTCCCGTATTTCGGCGCTATCTACTATGGCTGCTGCGACCGGCTGGACGACAGGCTTGACATCGTCGCGCGCATGCCCAACATCAAAAAGGTGTCGTGCAGCCCGTGGAGCGACCGTGAGGCATTTGCCGAAAAGCTGCCGGACGAGTATGTGATGTCAAACAAGCCCTCCCCCGCTATACTCGCCACCGAAACATTCGACGAGGAGGCAGCCCGAGCGGACATCCGCCGCACTATCCAAGCCGCAAAACGCTACGGAAAGCGGCTTGAGCTGATAATGAAAGACATCTCGACGGTGCGCTATGACCCGCCGCGCCTGTGGCGCTGGGCTGAAATCGCAGTTGAGGAAACCATGAGGGCATAGCTGATCCTCAGGATTTTGATATGCCTGCTTATTAGATATAAATTTTCGCCGACCGCCGGATCCGACTTTCACCGTGCGATTTACGGTCGGCGTTTTGTTTGAAATTCTATAATTTACCGGTGTAATGATTTGAAAGCCAAAACATTTTATGTATGCTCCGAGTGCGGCTACCAGTCATCGAAATGGCTGGGACGCTGCCCCGAGTGCGACGCATGGAACACGTTTGAGGAGCAAACCACAGCACCCGAGCCGTCCGGCAAAGCGGCGCGCCGAGCGGCATCGGTTAACGCACACAGCCCCGGTCGCGCCCTGCCGCTGACACAGCTTGACTCGGACTCAAATCTCCGCATGTCGTCCGGCATGAGCGAGCTTGACCGCGTGCTGGGCGGAGGG
>DGDL01000093.1:3033-3182 GCA_002385415.1 Clostridiales bacterium UBA3953 | reverse complement strand
CCTTCGCTCCTGAGGGCACAATGCTGGACTGCGCGACGCCGCGCGAGCCGGTCATAGATAGGATTCGCCGGCTTGCCGGGTCGCTTGGATACGGCATTGCACCGCGCAGACAGCAGTCGGAGCTGCGCACCGAGCAGTTTTATTCGGAC
>DGDL01000093.1:0-2772 GCA_002385415.1 Clostridiales bacterium UBA3953 | reverse complement strand
CCGATGAAGCCGCGGCACTCGAGGGCTTTATGAATGAGTTTTCCCCTGCTTTTGACGGGCAGGTAACAAAGTATCGCGGCGAAATCAATTTTTATCTCACAATGCGCGATTTTTACGCCCGCGTCGCAAAGGCAGGCCTGCCGCTTGCGTTCCCGTCGATTGCAGACAGGCCTTGCCTTAAGCTGCGCGAGATGGGAGACCCGACCCTGCTTGTAAAAGGCTGCGCCATTATACCGAACGACGCCGAGTTTGACGAGGATGAAAGCTTCTTTTTCCTCACCGGCGCAAACGGCGGCGGCAAAACGACATTTTTACGCGGCGTGGCAGTGAATCTGATTCTCACGCTTGCCGGCGCGCCCGTTTTTGCAAGCTCGGGAGATGTGTGGCCGTTTTCTGCCGTTTACACCCATTTCCCGGCTGACGAGAAGTTTACCGGCAGCGGCAGGCTGGTCGAGGAGGCAATGCGCGCGGACGAAATCATATCTGCCGCAAAGAGGGGCGCATTTGTGTTTCTAAACGAAACGTATTCCGGCACCGATGCCGAGCGCGGGCTCGAGCTGACGCTGTCGGCGGCAAGAGCGCTGCGCGGCAAAGGCGTGATGGGGCTTTACGTCACGCATTTCCACGAGGTGGCCGACCATGACTTCCCAATGCTCAACACCGTAATCGACGCGGCCGACCCGTCTCACCGCACGTTTAAGATAATGAAAAGCTCGGCGCTCCGCTCGTCGTTTGCCCGCGACATCCTCCGCAAATACGGGCTGGACGCCCGGTCGCTCGAGCGCAAACCCGAGCGCAAAAAGGAGGTGCGCGCATGAACATAAGCTTGCTTTTTCCGATGGGCGAAGGCGAGGCTTCGGGCGCGGTAAACGCCGAGCGGCTGGCAGACGACCTGCTGCTCGACGAGGCGTTTTCATTTATGGTGCCCGATGTAAAAAAGCGGCGCCTTTTCCTGTCCGTCGTGGCAAATGTGCAGTCCGACCCGGATGTGCCGCGCTACAGGGCGGAAATCCTCCGCGACTTTTGTGCAAATCCCAACCTGCTCGAGGGGCTTTGCGGCGAGCTGCATGAGCTTGCCGCCATGCGTGAGGAGCAGCAGGCAGAACGCTCCCGATTCTATTCGCTTGTGCGCAACACCGACTCGGAATCGGCATATGTAACATCATCCGGCATAGCCGAGGTGTCATGTGCCGCGGCGAGAAAAACTCTGAACAAGCTGGCGAGCATCGGAGCGCTGCTGCGAATTTATCCGGTGCAGTCGCGCGGGCTTGGCGCATTGAAGGAAAGGGTCTCGGCGATTACGGCCGGAGAGCGGTTTGACGAGCTTTGCGGGCTGCTCGAGCTAACATTCAGCGCCGATGCCACATTCACGCTGCGCGTAAAACTCAATGATTACGCGCGGGTCGCCTCGTACGAGCTGACGGACGTCAGCCATCCCGCGCCGCAGCAAGAAGTCACGGGTATAAGGCGCCTGTTTTCAAAAAAACCGGCAAACGGCACAAAGTCCGCCGGCGTGCGTGTGGCAGACAGGTGGGGCAAGCTGCGCAATGAGCTTTTGGGCGGGGCACTCCACGAGCTTGCCGAGCTTGCGCATGCAATATCCCGAGCCGTATACGACGAGTTTGTGCCGCTGCTCCGCGAGCTGTATTTTTACGAGGCGGCCGCAGCTTATGTCAACGCAATGCGCGCAAAAAGACTTCCGCTGTGTTATCCGACTCTCACATGCGGCGGTCCGGCGCATTACGAGGAGCTGTATGACCTGTATCTTTGCGCCTCGTATTATGATGCGGGTGCGGTTGTGCCAAACGACGTTGACCTTTCGCACGGCGGGATACTTGTTACCGGCGCAAACAACACCGGCAAAACCGTATTTCTCCGCTCGGTCGGCACCGCGCAACTGCTTGCGCAGGCCGGACTGCCGGTGATAGCGCGCAATGCGGCTGTCCGAATGCGCAGCGGTGTCTTTTCGCTTTATGCTGCGGCCGAAAAAGAGTTTACCGAAGGCAACGATGCCGGCAGGTTCGAGCAGGAGGTGCGGCTGGTCGCCGAAATGCTGGATGTCATAAAGCCCGGCGCGCTCGTGCTGCTCAACGAGCTGTTTCAGACCACCGCTTATGCCGAAGGAGCGGAGGGTCTGTGCGGCATTTTGCGCTATCTGCGCTCCGAGCCTGTCGGTGTCGATTACATAGCCGTCACGCATCTTACCGACCTTGTCTACATGCTTGCCGGCGAAACCGTACACATGCGCACGCTCGAAGGCGAAATGCTCTATAAACTGGCAAAAGTGACAGACTAAAACACATTTGTAATCGGCGGTTGACAGCGCATGCCGCTTATGCTATAATCGGTGGAAAGAATTTCCGAGCAAAGCTGCTCCATCCGGCTGGCGGGCGCAGTCGCAGCCGGCCGGCGGCATATCTTGCTCCGGGAGAGATGTAACACATGGCAAAACACAGCAGGCAGGCGCGAAAATCGCCCGGCGCGCGTGCGTTTTTGGAATATACTAAAATGACTTTGGGGCTGCTGCTGATGTCGGTCGGCATCTATTTTTTCAAGATACCGAACGGCTTTTCTACCGGCGGCGTGAGCGGTATTGCAACGGTGCTCGCGCCGTACGTTTCTTTTATGACGCCCTCCACGATGATTCTATTGCTCAACTCGCTGCTGATTGTCATTGGCTTTATATTTCTCGGTCGCGGTTTCGGCGTACGGACGGTGGTCTGCAGCTTTGGATACTCGTTTTTCATCTGGCTGTTTGAGCAGATTTACCCC
>DGDL01000075.1:19634-43956 GCA_002385415.1 Clostridiales bacterium UBA3953 | reverse complement strand
CTTCATGATGCCGCTGTTTAATGTAATAAACAACCTTACCTTTACGCTTGTGGCGCTGACCGGCGGTTTGCTTGCGACCGGATATGGGCTGCCTGTCGGCACGGTGGTCAGCTTCCTGAGCTACTCAAAACAAATAGGGCGGCCGCTCAACAATGTGGCTGGTATGTTTAACACGGTGCTTTCGGCACTGGCGGGCGCCGAGCGCGTTTTCGAGGTTATGGACACTCCCGAGGAGGCTCCCGACAGGGAAAACGCGGTCGAACCTGGCGACGTTATTATGGGTGAAGTACAGTTCGAGCACGTCACGTTCGGCTACTCGCCCGACAAGCCGGTGCTGCATGATATATGCTTCAAAGCCGAGCCGGGGCAGACCATTGCATTGGTAGGCGAGACGGGCTCGGGCAAAACGACAATAGTAAACCTGCTCACTCGATTTTACGATGTTGACAAAGGCAGCGTGAAAGTCGACGGCATAGACGTGCGGGACTACAAGCGCAACAGTTTGAGGCGGCTGTTTTCGGTCGTGCTTCAGGATACCTGCCTGTTTTCCGGCACGATAATGGACAATATACGCTACTCGCGTGTAAGTGCCACCGACGAGGAGGTTATAGCGGCGGCAAAAACGGCGCATGCCGACGAGTTTATAACTCGGCTGCCAAACGGATACAGCACCGTCGTGTCGGGCAGCTCTGACAACCTGAGCGAAGGCCAAAAGCAGCTGCTTGCGATCGCGCGTGCGGTGCTTTCGGGCAGCCCCATACTGATACTCGACGAGGCGACAAGCTCGGTTGACACCAAGACCGAAAAGGATATACAGCAGGCGCTGACAAGGCTTATGGAGCGGCGCACCAGCTTTCTTATTGCGCACAGGCTGTCCACGATACGCGACGCCGACCTGATTTTGGTGATACAAGACGGCAGGATAGTCGAGCGGGGCACGCACGCGGAGCTTATGGCGGCGCGGGGCCTTTATTACAGCATGGCGGTGAGCCAGGGCGTGACGGAGGAAAGCATATAAAAAAGCCGGTACGGGCAATGCCGTGCCGGCCTTTTTTATCGGGAAATTTATGCGCAGCTTGTCGGATTCGAGCGCCGTGTCCGGTTTTTGAGCGAGTGTTATTGCCCGTCTCGTATAGCGGCTTTAAATGGTCACAACAAGTGCTTTTCAGTTTTCATAGGCCCATCTGATTTGGGCGCACATGAGAGAAACAAGCATTGTCGATTCCGTCTCCGGCAAATCGAGCTCGGCGTATTTGACATATTCAAACGCGCGGGTTATACGCTCCGCATGGGAGTCGGATGTAACGGCGCTGACCTTGCGCTCGATTTCGGCGGGAGTATCGGATGATTTTATTTTGACGTTTTTCTCGCCCCAGCAGCGGACAAGCTCATTATATGCGAAAACAAGCTTTTCTCGCGGGTCGGCTATTGCCTCGAGCCTGCGCAAAAAGTCGCGATAGCTGCGCGGCGGGCGTTGATATTGCCTGCCGGTATACTCTCTTATCGCCGCTTTGTCAGCTTTAGTTTCAATGTCGCGATAGTCGGATAAAACGAACCTCTCGGTGGACATTTTGTTGAAATCAAAGAGGTTTGCAAAAAACTCCATGAGATTCGCAAACAACGCATCGAGGAAATTGATAATCGATCTTATTATATTGCGGCGCCGCATGACTATAAGCAGTATAATCGTGCCGAGCAAAATCAGCATGAAGATAAAGAAGAGCAGCTTTGCAAGCGACGGGCTTACATCGTCAAACTGTCCGAATAAAAGCGTGCTGAATTTTGACGCCTGCTCGCTCGCGTCCATATACATTTCCTCTTCCGATTGGCCGACTGTGCTGCGCAAAGAGAAGAGCAGCAGCATTCTGCCGAGTACGGTAGCGCCGACCATAATGGAAAGCACGATCGGCACTGTCAAAGTGACAAACAGGCAAATAAGACCGACCGAAATGAGGTTATAGTAGCGCACACGCGGCGTGACAATGCCGGTGCCGGACGAGCTTATGATCGAAATGATGTGATTTTGGTTTGTAACCACAAGCGAGCAAATCAAAAACAATACAAAGCAAACCGCAAGAAAGCTTTGCGACTGACCGAAAACTCTGTTTAGTACAAAATCGGCAAGAAGCATCACCAAATATACAAACGAGGAGCGCAACGAAACTATATAGCCGTAAGGATAAAACCACGTCACAACTCCCGCCGCGGTGAAAAGCCCGGTGAGCAGTCCGGCAAAAAGGGGAAGAGCCGAGGCTCTGTCGTAAAGACCGAAAGCCCCGCTTGCCATAGCGTGCGAAAATAAGGATGATACGGCATAGGCTGCCAAAACGCAAAGCGTCAGCGGCAGCGCGGCTTTTGAGGGTATAAAATAGCGGTCGAGCTTTTCATAGGCATGCGAATAGGGTGTGCGCTCGACTTTAGTTACCGCGCCGAACAGCGCCTGCACAGTATATCCGGCAACAAACATTGCGGGCGCGACGACTGCTGTAATGGGCAGTGTATATTCGCCCGCAATCGGGCTCATAAAAGTGTAGAGCAGCGGTGCGGTGACAAAAATCAGCGCGGCGCAGGCAAGCAGCTTGTAAAACTTGTCAAAAGCGGCTGCTGTCTTTTTAGAAACGCCTCGCAGGTCTTCAGACTGTCCGGTCATAAAATCACCTCACTTGTGCCTGCATGCTTATCGATAGGTTCTGAACCAAACTTCGACATCTTCAGGGATAATGGGAGCATTTTTACTTGTGCTTGTTATATAAAACACGACGCGCACGCCGGATCTCTTCATCGCGGCATGGAAGTTTATCATGCGCTCGTCTATAAAGGGCGATATAATGACAAGATTGCCGCCGTCGGCAAATTTAAGCGGGTCGTCGGCGACCGCGTCAAGCAGCTTTTCGATGGAGCATGAAATTTTCATGGGCAAAACCGCAAGCAGCCGCAACGCCTCGATCATATCGCCCCGACCGGCAAACTCGCGCGTCCTTATAATCGGGCTGTCTTCAATCATCAGCATGCTCTCTTCGCCCAATCCGGCATCCGCCGGCGGCGCGTTGACAAAAAGTCTGACGGGTACGCTGCCGGACGACATCATGTCGAACAGTGAGGTGCAAACGCTGATGCAAAGCTCGACGGCCTGCGGGTTGCTCGGCGTGCGCGGGTTAAGCTCATGGCTGCGAGACTGCATGTTTAGGATAATACCGAACCTGTTTTGCTCCGCATACTCCTCGACATTGACCATCAGCTTGCCGTGTACGGCGGTAGACAGCCAGTTGATTTTGTTCATCGGGTCGTGCGGGGTGTACTCCCGGCTGCCCGCGATGCGCAGCGGGTCGGAGAGCAGGCCGCGGGGTGCCGTCAGCTCGCCGCTTGGATGGTATGTAGCGGCGAAAAATTTGGGAAGTTCTATCGGCTTGGGAAGTACGGTCACTGTGGCGCGCCTTCCGGTGGGCGCTTCGATGCGTTTTGACTGCGTGAGAAGCCCCAGCGGGTCGGTCGCAATCAGCCGAGTCCCGCTTATAGAGTATGTTCCGCGCCTCTCGCAGGCAATCCGCCAGCGGCGGGTAATCTTGCGGTGGCTGTGTAGCGAAAAAATGCTTTGCACATATCCGCGCAGATACTCTTCGGAGACGCTTGTTTCGCTGTTCTTTGTGTCTTTAAGCGAGCGGGAAGTTATCGGACCTTTGCGCCTGCCGGATGCCTTTTTGGGCGGAGCCGGCTCCTCGCGCCGGTGCAGCCGGAAGCGCATGCCCTCGGGCAGCTCGGTGTCGACGCGCACACAGGGGAGGGGAAGCAATTTGTTGTTTGCAATCTCTTCGTACAGGAATATATCCTCGTCCTCGAAAACCTCCGTTGCGCTCAGCGATGCCGAGTACTCAACGCTGTCGAACACATGTTTTGTATATATGCGCGAGACAACAGCGAAAACTATTAAAACGGAAATGACAATTGATGCGAAAAACATAACGCTGCCTCATATCGGCGCGCGTACGCCGTCGATTATATATTCTATAATGTTTTCGTTTGACTCGGGCAGGCGGATTGTATGCTGCGAGCGCGATATAATGCGGTGGGCAAGAACAGGCACCGTGACGGCTTTCACGTCGTCGGGCAGAACATAGTCGCGGCCTTCGATGGCGGCTTTGGACTGCGCCGCACGCATCAGCCACAGCGCGCCGCGCGGCGATACGCCGAGGCGGATCTTCTCGGAATCTCGTGTTGCGTTTACAATGCGCACAATATAGTCCTTGATGGCATCGGATACTTTCACGGTGCGCACGGCTGCGATAGCGGCCACAATTTCGGCTTTCGTGCACACTGCGCCCAATGTGTCCAGCGGCGAGGTCTCGGCAAAACGGCCGAGCATGTCAATTTCGGCCTCGGGCGCGGGATAGCCGAGCGTCAGTTTCATGAGAAAGCGGTCAATCTGCGCCTCGGGCAGAGGGAAGGTGCCCTGCGACTCGATTGGGTTTTGCGTGGCGATTACAAAGAAGGGGGTATCGAGTTTGTACGAAACGCCGTCTATTGTCGTTTGCCGCTCCTCCATGCACTCCAGCAGCGCCGACTGTGTGCGGGGTGTGGTGCGGTTTATCTCGTCGGCGATTAAGATGTTTGTAAAGACCGGACCCGGTCTGAAAACAAACTCGTTTTCTTTTTGGTTGTAGTAGTTGATGCCGGTGAGGTCGGACGGCAGCAGGTCGGGCGTGAACTGTACCCGTTTGAAATCGCATCCGATGGATTTTGCCAGTGCGCGCGCAAGACTTGTTTTACCGGTGCCGGGGATGTCGTCCAGCAGTACATGACCGCCGGCCAGCAGTGCGGTTATCACGTGCGTGATTTTGTCGTCTTTTCCGCAGATTACCCGTCCGATATTTTCGGTGAGCGCGGACGCCAGCCGCGCGGTGTTAGTTGCCATCACGGATCTTACCTCTCTTATTTTCAGATGGTTTTTGTATGCCAAAATATCATATTGGGGAATTTCCGATTACATTATACACCAAAAGCTAAAACTTTTGCAATAAAAAATCGGCGGCGCGGAGTTTGCGTCACGCGCCGTCGACTAAATATCGGGTGGGCTTTGCTTGTGGATAACGCAGCGGGCGATCTTATCGACTCCGTACGCTTGATGCGCGGACGGAGATATATCCAGACGGGGTCTTGCCCCGGATTGTTTTCCCGGTTGCTCTATATCCAGTTGATAAATATGAAAATGTCTGTGTAAACAGGTTATTTTGCGTATTCGACTGCCCGGCTTTCGCGGATCAAGTTGACCTTGATTTGGCCGGGATACTCGAGAGTACCCTCGATTTTTACAACAATATCGCGCGCCATAAGCGCCATCTGTTCGTCTGATATCTGGTCAGCCTTGACCATTATGCGTATTTCGCGGCCGGCCTGTATGGCATAGGATTTTTCGACGCCTTCGAAACTGTTGGCGATTTCTTCAAGTTTTTCGAGACGTCTGAGATAGTTTTCAAGATCCTCGCGTCTTGCACCGGGGCGTGCTGCCGACACAGCGTCAGCCGCCTGAACGATCATTGCAATTACCGTCTGGGGCTCAACATCGCCGTGGTGAGATTCAATGGCATGGATAACTTCTCTGTGCTCTTTAAATTTGCGCGCTATGTCCATGCCTATCTTGACGTGGGAACCTTCAACCTCCTGCGTCATTGCTTTGCCTATATCATGCAGCAGGCCGCAGCGTTTTGCCAGCGTCGAGTCGACGCCCAGCTCGTCCGCCATCATGCCCGCAAGCATGGCCACCTCGATGGAGTGACGCAGAACATTTTGACCGTAACTTGTGCGATAACGCAGCCTGCCCAAAATCTTGACAAGCTCACTGTTCATACCGTGTATTCCGGTTTCAAAAACAGCGCGCTCGCCGGCTTGCTTTATGATCATGTCGACTTCTTTGCGCGCTTTCTCGACCGTTTCCTCAATGCGTGACGGATGGATTCGTCCGTCGGCGATAAGTTTTTCAAGCGCCATGCGTGCGATTTCTCGGCGGATTGGGTCGAAACTTGAAAGGGTAATTGCCTCCGGCGTGTCGTCTATGATCAGGTCGACGCCGGTGAGGGTTTCGATTGCTCGTATGTTTCGTCCTTCGCGGCCGATAATGCGGCCTTTCATATCGTCGTTGGGCAGCGGCACGACCGAAACGGTTGCTTCCGAAACAAAGTCGGATGCACAGCGCTGGATTGCAAGTCCGATTATGTTGCGGGCGCGCATTTCGGCTTCTTCTTTAAGTTGTGCCTCGATTTCGAGGATTTTGACTGCCGCCTCGTGTTTGACTTCGTTTTCGATGCGAGATACAAGCTCTGCTTTCGCCTCGTCTGCGGTTAGTCCCGCGATTTCCTCAAGTTTTATGAGCTGCTGGCGCTTGAGCTCCTCGACCTCCTCTGTTTTGGATTCCCATTCTTTGATTTTGCGGTTTAATGTTTCGTCTTTCTTCTCGAGGCTGTCGAGTTTGCGCTCGAGCTTTTCCTCTTTCTGTGCGACCGCGCGTTCGCTGCGCGAAAGTTCCTGGCGACGGTCTCTGATTTCCTGCTCAAGTTCGTTTCGCTGTGCGAGTATTTCTTCTCTGGCTTCGATTAACGCTTCTTTTTTCTTGGTTTCCGCTTCTTTGATTGCTTCGTCGATAATCCGTTGGGCTTCAAGTTCGGCCGAACCGATTTTTGCTTCGCCGACCTTTTTCCGATATACGATACCGATCAATATACCAAGCAGCGTGCCTGTGATAAGACACACGGCACCTGCGATAACCGGCCATATAAAATCGGGCATAAAGCACCTCCCTGTTTGAAAGATAAGTGTCACGGGGTTCGAAAAAATTAAGCAGTACAGTTATACAAACAGGCGGGGCAAACGCCCCGCAGCCTGGTTTGCTAATATAATATTGTAAACGTCCGGTGAGCAAAAGTCAAGAGTTTTGGGAAAAAGCCTGATTTACACACGGTTTTTGCTTGAAACAGTGGCAGGGTGCCCACGCGGCATGGCGGGCGTCTGCGGTGCTGCCTTGCCGTTGTTAGCCCGGCTCATTGTTTCCTGTCAAGAGACAGAGATGGCGCGCCATATATTGGCGGCATGTGCAGGACTGTTTTCGCGGCAAATGTAAATTAGCTTCATTTGTAAAAAATATGAAAATAAACTCGCAGAGGTATTGTATAAAGAAGATGAATATTGTAAAATATAAGGGCGAATGAAAATTAAACACAAGGAGACCCACACATGGCAGTTAAAGTTGCAATAAACGGCTTCGGCCGCATTGGTAGACTTGCTTTTCGCCAGATGTTCGGCACCCCCGGCTA
This sequence comes from Clostridiales bacterium UBA3953, assembly GCA_002385415.1. Lineage (GTDB taxonomy): Bacteria > Bacillota > Clostridia > Oscillospirales > CAG-272 > DTU078. Next base: position 36,655 of record DGDL01000075.1, on the reverse strand, counting down.
TGAGATCGTTGCTATCAACGACCTCACCAGCCCGAAGATGCTTGCTCATCTGCTCAAATACGACACCGCTCAGGGCGGATATTTAGGTAAGATAGGCGAAAACCTCCATACCGTAACCTCTAAGGAGCCTGTTTATGCGGAAGACGGCAAGACCGTTGTAACGCCCGGCTCTATCACGGTTGACGGCAAGGAGATCACCATCTACGCTATGCCCAACGCAAAGGATCTGCCTTGGAAAGAGCATGATGTTGACGTTGTGCTCGAGTGCACCGGATTCTACACCAGCAAAGAGAAGAGCATGGCTCACATCGAGGCAGGTGCCAAGAAGGTTGTTATCTCCGCTCCCGCGGGCAACGACCTGAAGACTATCGTTTATGGTGTAAACGAGAAGACGCTCACGCCCGATGACCTGATTATCTCGGCGGCTTCCTGCACCACAAACTGCCTTGCTCCGCTGGCAAAGGCGCTCAACGACTATGCTCCCATCTCCAGCGGTATAATGACAACCGTCCATGCCTATACAGGTGACCAGATGGTTCTCGACGGCCCGCACCGCAAGGGCGACCTGCGCCGTGCACGCGCCGCAGCAGCAAACATTGTTCCCAACACTACCGGCGCCGCGAAAGCTATCGGACTTGTTATCCCCGAACTCAGCGGCAAGCTGATTGGTTCCGCTCAGCGTGTTCCGGTTATAACCGGTTCTGTCACCATCCTCGTTGCGGTTGTAAATGGCAAGGATATCACGGTTGATAGCATCAACGCCGCTATGAAAGAAGCCTCTGACGAAAGCTTTGGCTATACAGACGAGCCTATCGTTTCGTCGGACGTTATCGGCATGACATACGGCTCGCTCTTTGATGCTACCCAGACCATGGTAAGCAAAATCGACGACGAGACCTACCAGGTTCAGGTTGTTGCGTGGTACGATAACGAGAACTCCTACACCTGCCAGATGGTGCGTACCATCAAGTATTTCGCTGAACTGAAATAAGCCGGTTGCGATATAGAAAAGAGCTGTCTTTTCGGCAGCTCTTTTTTTGTTTGCTCCGATGTTTCTGCCAAAGCAGGCTTTCGGTCGAGCATATCAGTGTATTGGACAGCCTGCAAAACTAAAAAAAGCCTCCGGCAGGATATAGCCCTGCCGAAGGCGCAAATAGCGGTCAAACAATCATATTTATCAGTGTTCGGGCATGCCGGGCAGGATAAGTCCGCCGTCAATTTTTATAATATCGCCCGTGATATAAGCCGCTGCGTCCGAGCAAAGGTAAAGTGCGAGCATGCCAACCTCGCGCGGCGTGCCGGAACGGCCGAGCGGGATTCTCTTTTGAAAAGGTGTGCGCGAAAGCTCCTCCGGCGTGAAGTTGCCGCGCACCATCGTGTTCCCCGGCGCAATGCAGTTCACGCGTATGCGATATTTCGCCAGATCAAGCGCCATCGACTCGGCGCTGCGATTGAGTGCGGCTTTCAACCCGCCGTAAAGGCAGTCTTCGGGATAGGCACGCATCGAGCGCGTGGAAGTGATAAAGACTATGCTGCCTTCGGTGCCGTCTGCCACCATGCGGCGCGCCGCAACTTTCGCACACATAAGATAGCTGCGGTAATTTAGATTGTAGAGATAGTCGCAGTCCTCTTCGGTGGTGTCGAGAATGCGGTTGTGCACCGTGCGCCCTGCGTTGCAAATTAGTGCGTCAATTCCTCCCAGTGCCTCAATGGCTTTGGCGGTAACAGCTTCGGCGACGCCCCGCTCTTCCATCGCTGCCTGTAACATGAAAGCGCGAACGCCATAAGATTCAATTTCTTTACACAGCTCGCGAGCCTCGTCCTCGGCTGTATGATAGGTGAACGCTACGTCATAGCCGTTTTCGGCAAATACCGAGGCAATTCCCCTTCCGATGCCGCGGCTGCCCCCGGTGATAAATACCTTTTTCATTGCTGACCTCCGGTCGCGTATTTCATCGGTTGCAGTATATCATAAGCCTCGGTCGAAAGCAAGATTATAAAAGCAGCTAATGTATTACATATAATTTAACGTAACAATTACTCATGCACTCTGTAAAGCTCCCGCGCATTTTCGTAAAGCAGCGCGCGTGCTGCCGCCTCGGCTCCCTTCCGCTCAAACATCCCCGAAGCGATACAGGCCGTCAGCACATGTGAAAGTGTCTCGCGTGTGATTTGTGCGCGACCGTATACGGCATCGACAGTCGTGCAACCTCCGCCGAAGCAGATCAGCTTGCTGTATGGCGTGAAACTCAGGTACTCGCCTGCCGCCTCCGGCACATGACTGAGATTTGCGTATACATTTGGCAGGACAGCGGCATATCTGCTCAACTCGCGCCTGCCCGGCGACACCGAAACAAGCACTTCGAACCTGAGCTTGGGATAAAGCGTGAACATTTCGGCATGGCTCAAACTGTCGGTGCCGCCGTCATCCAGACGGACCGTCATGCCGAGCTCGGACGCAAGCGAAAGAATATACCTGTACACATATCGGTGGACAGCCTCGCGGCCGTCCCTCCGGGCGTCGCCCATCATAGCGGCAAAGGCGTTGCGCGCGTCGGAATAGGATGCCGGGAGAGGCAGCGGTGCGCCGGAGCAGCGTATTACATTACACCGTTTTGCAATCTGCTTCAGCTTGCGCGTACATGCTTCGAGATAATCGTCAAAAGCGGAAGCGCTTACGCCCGTCTCCCTGCCGACCGCCAGCGCATCCTCGGCAGAAGCGGGCGAGACAAGTCGAAAAATGTCGCTTGCCGGCTTAAAATATCGCTCGTCTGCATCGGACGAGGCCGCCGGGCTGCTGTGAGCGCTCAAATCGCCGGCCGCCCTGTCGCGCGGGGCATCAAAGAGAAGCGCAAACTCGATGTTACACCTTTCTTTCAGGATGTACTCGTATCGGTTGGCACCGAAGGTTGAGCGAAAGGCTGCATCATATATCTCGATAGTGTCGTCGTTTATGCCGTCAAGCCCGTACAGCTCGCGAGCCGCAAGCTCGGCCGCACGGCAGGCGGTCGTGTGTGATGCAAGCGTCCAGTAGCGCGAGACAAGCCTCCATTTTTCGCGCACCGATAGCCGGTCGCCCAGAGCAAGCTCAAGCTGCTCGGCGCCAAGTCCCGCCGCCGTAAGCGCCGCAGCCGGAGCATCGGAAAGCAGCTCTGCTACAACATCGCGACGGGGCCGCAGCTCATACCTTGGTGGAAGCATCTCGTGAGAATCGACAAGCGGAAGCGACAGGATGTAATCGTAAAATCTGTTGTTCACTGCAGATCTCCGTTTGCAAGCGTGTGAAGGCACACGCCCGCACCCGCCGTATCGGTTCAGTATTTGCGAATTGCCACGATTATAACGGGAAACGCGTTGGGCGGGCAAACTATTATATGCCGCAAACCGGCTGTCGATTACAGCGCGGCAAAAATGCCGGCAGCCACATCGGCTCCGGCAGTGATAATTAGCTTCTGACGGCTTCGAGCGCCATTTTAAGCGCGCGGTTTGAGGTTAGCCTTCTGATATGTTCGCGTGTGCCCGAAAGCATGAGCCTGTCAACGGTGACGCCTCCATTGTATGCGCAGGCCACATAAACAAGCCCGACAGGCTTTGCGGGAGTGCCTCCGCCAGGACCGGCAATACCCGTGGTCGCAAGTCCGACCGAGCAGCCGAGCCGCTCTATGGCGCCGAGCGCCATCTCGCGTGCGGTCTCTTCGGACACGGCGCCGTAGTTTTTCAGCGTTTCGGGGCTTACCCCGAGCACATTCACTTTAACGTCATTGGCATAGGCGACAATTCCGCCGATGAAAACATCGGAGCAGCCGGCAACATCGGTGATGCGCGAGGCTATCTGCCCGCCTGTGCACGATTCGGCCGTGCCGAGCGTCAGCCCGTGCTCCCGCAAGGTATCGACCACAGCATGCTCAAGGTCGGTGTCAATGCCATATATATACGGCCCGATGTCGGTGGCGCGTATGCGCTCGATCATCTGGTCGCACATGCGCACACCTTCCTCATAGTCGGTGGTTTTTGCCGTGACGCGCAGCCTGACCTCGCCCTCTTTACAATAAGGCGCGACGGTTGGGTTGAGCGCCGACTCCATAAGCGGGCGGAGCCGCGCTTCGACCGTCGATTCGCCAAGCCCTGTTATGTTAACGTTGCGGCTGACGAGTATTTCGGTCGCGTATTTGCGGAGGAAGGGCATGACATAGGTGTCGAACATGGGCTCAAGCTCGCGGGGAGGGCCGGGGAGCATGATAACGACTTTGCCCGACTCCTCGTCTTCGACCGCGATACCGGGCGCGGTGCCCCAGTCGTTGTCGAACACTATTGCTCCGCGCGGCACCATCGCTTGTTTGAGGTTGTTTTCGGTCATCTCCGAACCGCGCCGTCTGAAATACCCGCGTATTCGCTCGAGCGTGTGCTCGTGAAGCACAAGCTCGCGGTCGAGCGCCTGCGAGACAGTCTCTTTTGTCAGATCGTCATAAGTCGGCCCAAGCCCGCCGCTGGTAATAAGCATATCACAGCGCGAGAGCGCGCCTTTGACCGCGGCCATCATGCGCGCCGGATTGTCTCCGACACAAGCCTGATAGTATTGATTTATGCCCAGCAACGCGAGCCGCTTTGAAATAAACGCGGCGTTGGTGTTTACAATGTCGCCGATAAGCAGCTCGGTGCCGATGCAAAGAATTTCAGCGCATGAAACTTTAATCATGATGCTACACGCTTTCGTGTTAGTGTAATGTGAAATGTGAAATCGAAAAAGCCGGATACCAGGCGGCTCCGGCCGGTGCGCGTGTTATTTTGTGCCGAACAGACGGTCACCGGCATCGCCAAGACCGGGCAGTATATATGCTTGGTCGTTTAGGCGTTCGTCAAGTGCGGCGGTAAAGATGTCGACATCGGGATGGTCGGCTTGAATGCGGGCTACACCCTCCGGTGCGGCGACAATGCACATGAGACGAATATCGGTTACACCTTTCTCTTTGAGCATTGAAATCGCGTCGGAAGCCGATCCGCCGGTCGCAAGCATCGGGTCGCATAATATTACGGTGCGCAGCTCAATGTCGAACGGAAGCTTGCAGTAATAAACAACGGGGTTGTGAGTGTCGGGGTCTCTGTAAAGTCCGATGTGGCCGACTTTTGCCACGGGGATAAGACTGAGCAGGCCGTCTACCATGCCGAGACCGGCGCGTAGGATCGGGACTATTGCCACTTTCTTGCCGTCTATTTCATAAGCCGTCATTTTTTGCATGGGCGTTTCGATTTCGACCTCGGTCAGAGGGAAATCGCGGGTGATCTCATAGCCCATCAGCATTGCAATTTCGCCCAGCAGTTCGCGGAAGTCCTTTGGCCCCGTTTCCACTTTACGCATTATGGTCAGCTTATGCACGATAAGTGGGTGATCGATAATGTGAAGTTTACCCATTGAAAAATACCATCCTAATTTATTTATATAATTATATTATATTAACCATGCTTATATCAGAGCTCGTCGACTGTCAGCTCAAATGCGGGCAGATAGTCTTCCATGAATTTGTGAAGCTCTGGCAGGGGATTTGCGAGCAGAGCGGCGTGTAGTGTTTTGCGCGCTTCGCGAAACTCTGTGTTCCCGCACTTTTCCTCTTCTATGCATTTTATGTAGGCGCACAGCTTGTCCGCGGCTTTTACAAGCTGCCAAAGCCGTGCATCCGCTTCCGATTTAGCGGGCGTAAGCAGCGGAGCGTATTCGCTTTGCATTTCCTTTGGAAGTTTTGAGAGCAGCACGCGAGCAGCGCTTTTTTCGATTTCAGAGTAGGCATCACGCATTTCATTATTAAAGTATTTCACCGGAGTGGGAAGATCACCCGTGTAAACTTCCGAGGCGTCGTGGTAAAGCGCAAGCAGCGCGACGCGCCCGCAGTCATAGTTTTTACCGAAATATTTGTTTCCTATAAGCGCAAGCATGTGCGCGACGGCAGTCACCTCGGTCGTGTGAGCCGCCAGCGTGTCGGGCATAACATTGCGCATGAGGCTCCAGCGCTGTATATGCTTTTGCCTAAACAGTATAGCAAAGAAATTATATGCCGTGACCGCTCGCCTCCAATCTGATTTATTATCTCAAACAAGTCGTGCACTCTACATTATAACCCCGGGCGTGCTTTTGCGTCAAGTGAAAAAGTGTACCTATGCCAAATTTCCGCGCATGCGGTCGAAAAACGCGTTTTTTGTGATGGGCGCGGCAAGTTTGTGCATTTTGCTCAAATGTAGAAATTCGGAACGAAAAAATGTGAAACATGCACAAGAAACAGACCCCGATTTATGTACTACAAACATAGTCATCGATGCCCGCGATAGTAAATAAGAGTTACTTAGAGGGGGTGGCGACACAGATTCGTCGTAACTCTGCCGAAAATTAGCCAAAAACAAGCTGATAAAGTAAAATGGATTTACAACAGCGCGGTTGGTTTACAATCTCTTTACAACATATCAATATACAGTGAAATTATGAACAAACAAAAACGCCCTTTTAAACCTCGGTTATCCAATATGTATCATTCGCGTAAACATAAGCCTGGATTCGTCGCTATTGACAACTTTCCACGTTTGTGTTATTATATTTAGTGAATTTTGGGGTACGACGACGGTTGTATTAATAAATACGCATAATTGTTTGTGAACGAATTTTAAACGAAAAAACCGGCGCTTGTAGCCCAGTCGCAGCAGGCATAAAGAATTTCCTGTACCGATACCAACCGGTTCAAGAAATATTGCGGAATTGCGCACGAGCGGCGTGTCCTTTGGCGAAAAAGGGCGGTTACGTGCCACGCCCTATCCCAAGGTCAAAATTCCCGCGGTATCGTCCCCGGTGTGTCATGTTTGAAAGCGGTTGCGGCGCTTACCGGTTCAGAGGAACAAAAAGCCGCCACTAATTCCCAAAATTAAGTAGGAGGAAATTATCCACATGAACAAATCGCACGCGCAAAAGCTGATTGCCATTATAATGGTAATTGCGATGATGTTCGGCGTACTGTCGGTCATACCCGTATCGGCAGCCGATTCGGCATCAGGCAACGCGGATTCGTCTCTGGACGAGGCATACGCCGATTCGTCCCAGGCGTCCGAAGCCGAATTGGAAATGTACGGTACATACAACCGGACGCTGGCCGAGATCGTGGATATGATCAATGCGATCTCATATCATGAATATAACCAGAAGTATGCCGATGTGCCGAAAGCGGAGCAAACAATCGTAATCAACGCCGCGGACTATGATCCCGAGAAAACGACTGCCGAGGTCAAGGTTGTGTATGATTACGAAGGCATGCCCGGCCCCTCGCTTCAGATGGGCTCGACCGGCAAAACAACCTGGCACGTACATATTCCGAAAACCGGAAGATACGCAATGCGCATAACATATATACCCGTGATAGGTGACACCATCACGACTGTCGAGCGCATGCTTTATATTGACGACAAGCTGCCGTTCTCCGAGGCGCGCTACTTCTATTTCCCGCGCTCCTGGGAGTATATAACTAATGAAGATGGCTCTTTCGACATTGATATAGTCGGAAACGACATCCGTCCGATAAGACAGCAGAACCCCGTTTGGAACACGTACTTTTTGCGTGACTGGCTTGGCTACACAATAGATCCGTTTGAATTTTATTTCACCGAGGGCGATCACACGATTACGTTTGTGGGCGCCCGCGAACCCATTATCATTTCCACAATCGAGCTTTACCGCTACGAGCCGGAAATGAGCTATGAGGAGTATATTGAGTATTACAAGTCCAAGGGCGCAAAGGAAGTCACAGGTGTTGAGACGATAAAGATTCAGGCAGAGGAACCCTATCTTGTCTCCAACGCTTGCCTGTATCCGATAAACGACCGCACCTCCGCTCTTACCGAGCCCCAGGACCCGGCCGTGCTTAGGCTGAATATCCTCAACAGCTCGGTTGTCGGACAGTGGATGCGCTATAAGGTCACAGTGCCCGAGTCGGGATTCTATGTAATTGCGACCCGCTTCCGTCAGAACGCCCTTATAGGCATGTTTACTTCGCGCCGTATAAGAATAAACGGCGAGATTCCATTCCGCGAAGCGAGCTTTTTGCGCTTCAAGTACTCGCCCGACTGGCAGAGCAAACCGCTCAACGACGGTTACACCGATTTCATGTTCTACCTTGAGGAAGGCGAGAACATAATCGAATTTGAAGTTGTGCTCGGTCACATGGTGGACTATGTCTACCGTGTCGGTCAGATTATACGCGAGCTTAACGCAGCATACCAGGCTATGGTCATGCTGACCGGTCCCACGCCGGACGCATATCGCGACTATGGATTCACCCGCGTAACTCCGGGCGCCGTACGCGCGATCGGTAAGGCTGCGCAGGAGCTGTATGACATCGCGAAAGAGCTTGCCGAGATTACCGGTGAGCTTGGCGACCAGGTTGCGACGCTCAACACCCACGCCATGCTTTTTGAGACGATGGCGGAGGACGAGTATGAAATCGCACCTAACTTCGTCACGTTTAAAAACTATATAATTGCCACCTCCAACTGGCTGTATGCATCACTCGACCAGCCGCTGAAACTCGACTACTTTACTGTTCAGGGCGTAGACGCCCCGCTGCCGCCCTCAAAGGCAAACTTCTTCCAGGCCGCATGGTTTGAAATCTCCGCGTTTATCAAGAGCTTTACGATGGACTATACCACCATCGGCTACCGTTACGACACAGAGGACGGCAAGCAGATCGATTACAAGGGCGAAGTTGAAATGTGGATAGTGTCCATTCTGGGACGCGACGACGCCCTGATATCCCGTTATCTGATTGACAACTACTTTACGCCGGAATCTAATATAGCGGTTAATATAAAGGTTATTTCCGCAGGTCTGACCGAAGCTATATTGGCGGGCATTGGTCCCGACGTCGCGAACATGACCTCCACCGACACGATAACGTGGGGTCTGCGTGAGGCGGTTGAACCGCTCAACGACATGGAAGGCTTTGACGAGGTTAAGACATGGTTTGACGATGCGGCCATAACGCCTTTGACGATGGAAAACCCGCAAGGCGAAATGCTCACATACGGTCTGCCCACCGTCATGGCTTTCCACATGATGTTCTACCGCGTCGACACCTTCGCAGAACTCGGCCTCGAGATCCCCAAGACTTGGGAAGATCTTTATACTATAATGCCGGTGCTTCAGAACAAGCACATGCAGATAGGCCTGCCCACATCGCTTGTCGGTACGAATATCTTCCTGTATCAGCTCGGCGGCGAGCTTTATGCACAGGGAGGCAGACGTATTAACCTCGATTCCAACGTGGGACTGAAAGCATTTGAGCTGCTGACCGACATGTTCAGGAAATACAGCTGCCCGGTCCAGTATGACATCTCGTGGTTCAGAACGGCCCAGATGCCGATACTTATCGCCGACGCTATCACCACTTATAACACCCTGATGGGTTATTCCGAGCTCCGCGGTTTGTGGGAAATGGCTCCTTTGCTTGGCTTCTATCGTGAAGACGGTACACTTAACGTCACATCTCCCACCACCGTTACCTCGATTGTTATCCCGAGAGGCGCCTCCGATCCCAACGCGACTTGGGAATACATGAAGTGGTACACCTGCGAGGAGACCCAGATCAGGCTTGCAAAAGAACAGCTCAACGTAGCTCCCAACCCGACAACCAAGTATAACACCGCAAACGTGAACGCACTGCTTTCGCTGGCTTGGACCGAAGACGAGCTCAAAGCGGTTAGCATTCAGCTCAAAAACCTTGTCGGTATTCCTGAATATCCGGGCTCTTACATCGTTCCTGTTTATGTAGATAACGCGTTCATGGATGTTTACAACAACGGCACCAACGCTGTAAGTGCGATGCTCGACCGTATCCTCGACATCAACAAGGAAATATCGCGCAAACGCAGGGAGTTCAAGATGGATTACCTGGAGATCTCCTATAGCGGTTCGTTTGTTGAAGGTGAACCTACCGATGACAGTGCCTCGTAACACCCGGTCCGCTATAAATAACTTGTAAAGGAGAATATCGCCTATGACTAACGATGCTGTTAAAAAGGCGCCCGGAAAAGCCCCACAGCAACCTAAGCCTCAACGGGAAGTGACTAAGTTTCAATATACATTAACCAAGATGAAGCAAACGTGGGTCGGGTATGTGATGGTTGCGCCCTTCCTGTTGATGTTCACGGTCTTTACGGTTGTGCCTGTGGTCCTGTCGATACTGTTGAGCTTCACAAACTTTAACATGCTGCAGTTCCCGGACTTTGTGTTCATGGATAACTACATCAGGCTGTTCCTTGACGACGACCTGTTTGTAAAAGCATTCCAGAACACAATGATATTCGCCGTTGCCACGGGCCCGGCATCTTACGTTATTTCCTTCCTGGTTGCATGGTTTATTAACGAGCTCCCGCCCAAAGTAAGAGCTTTCGTTACATTTATCTTCTACGCACCTTCGATTTCGGGTAACGCATACCTTGTATGGCAGCTCTTCTTCCAGGGTGACATATACGGGTATGTCAACGGCTGGCTGCTCAAGATGGGTCTTATCACCCAGCCGATAGTCTTCTTCAAAGACACAAAATACATTGTTCCGCTCTGTATAGTTGTTGCGCTGTGGACCTCGCTCGGAACATCCTTCCTTGCGTTTATCGCGGGACTTCAGGGTGTTGACCGCACGCTTTATGAGGCAGGCGCTATAGACGGAATAAAGAACCGTTGGCAGGAACTGTGGTATATAACCCTTCCTTCCATGAGACAGATCCTTCTGTTCGGTGCGGTTCTGTCCATTACCGGCTCATTTGGTTTCGGTGGCATAGTCACTGCACTCTGCGGCTATCCTTCGACTGACTATGTTGCATGGACGCTGCAGCATCACCTGCAGGAATACATGACAACGCGTTTTGAGTTCGGCTACGCCTCCGCTATCTCGCTGGTGCTGTTCTTTATAATGATAGGCGCCAACGTACTGGTGCAAAAATTGCTTGCGAAGGTGGGTCAGTGATATGGCAAAACTCAGAACAAGAAAGCACAGAGTTGTTCTCAACCGTTCGGTTGGCGGAGACACGGGTATTACAATCATACTGTCTCTCATGGGTATATTCATGTTCCTGCCGATGTGGTACCTGATAGTGAATGCGTTCAAGCCGCTCGGCGAACGCAACATCACGCCTCCGCGCTTCTATGTTATGAAGCCGACACTGCAGAACTTTATCGACCTTTTCACCAACATGAACATGACGTGGGTTCCGATCTCACGTTACATCTTCAACACTATAATCATATCGATTCTTGCGACGCTCGGCTGTCTGATTCTCGGATCGCTGACCGCATACGCACTGTCAAAGATTCGTTTCCCCGGCTCAAACTTCATCTTTGCGCTTATCCGCTACTCGCTGATGATCTCGGCAACGGTGGCAGGTATAACAAACTTCATCATTTTCGTTGCGCTGGGCTGGCTTAACACCTACCAGATCTCGATCATCCCCGTTTGGGCATCGACTCTGGGACTGTATCTGATGAAACAGTTTATTGACGGTAACGTATCCGACGAAATGATTGAAGCTGCGAGAATCGACGGCGCTTCAGAGGTTCGCATTTACTGGGACATCGTCATGCCGCTGGTTAAGCCGGCATGGCTGACCCTGATGGTCACCACGTTCCAGGGCGTGTGGAACACCGGTGCGTCCGGTTATGTATGGAGCGAAAACTTAAAGACGTTCAACTCGGCTATTACGACAATATCCGGCGTCAGCACCGGCGCTTCGTCTGCTGCAATCGTGCTGATGATGAGCGTACCGATTACGGTATTTATCATCAACCAGTCCAAAATAGTCGAAACGATGGCATCGTCGGGTATGAAAGACTGAGGGAGGCGAAATGACGGTGAAGAAAATAAGTTCACGAATATGGGCTGCAGCAGCGGTCATACTATTGATCGCCGCCTCGGTCGTTCCGACGTATGCTGCGCCATACGCCACATACACCTACAACATTGACGGCAGGCCCCAGGCGTCGCCTGCGGCTTACACGCCGATTATGCAGATTGACTCTGCATATATGGGCCTGCCCAGCCCCATGGCAGATCCGAGCGATATGGTTGTCGGTCCGGACGGCCGCATTTATATCGTCGAGGCGGGCAACCACCGCGTTGACGTCCTTGACCCACATTTTAAGTTCCTGTTCTCGATATCAGAGTTTATCAACGACCAGGGCGTGCCGGATAGGCTCAACGGCCCGCGAGGATGTTTTGTAACCAAAGATTACATATATGTCGCGGATACCGAAAACAACCGAATAGTTGTTTTCCAGCTTGACGGTACAATAGACCATATACTTGAGCAGCCTACGGCCGCTGTATTTGAGCAGAACTCAATATACAAGCCGGTGGCGCTCGCAGTCGACGCGGCGAAGCGTATATATGTCGTTTCGTCCACGACATATCAAGGTATTATCGCGCTTAACGATAAAGGCGAATTCCAGGGCTTTATCGGCGCTCAGAAAGTAACTTACAACATAATTGATATTATATGGCGCTCGTTCCAGACCGCCGAACAGCGTGCTCTGTCAACTCAGTATATCTCCACTGAGTATAACAACATCACAATCGACGACGAGGGCTTTATATACGTCACCACATCGTCAATTGACGAAGCTGCACAGCGGAGCTCGCTCAGAGATAAATCCTCGACATACGCGCCTGTCAAGAAGCTGAACACCGCGGGCAACGACATCATGGCACGCAACGGCTTTTTTGGTCCCGGCGGTGAAGTAAACATCAACGACTCGCCTGTGTTCTCGGACATTACCGGAGCCTCTAAAATCATTGACGTTGCGCTCGGTGAAGAAGGGACATGGTCCATAATTGACGAGAAGCGTTCCAAGGTATATACCTACGACAGCGACGGCAACCTGCTGTTTGCTTTCGGCGATAAAGGAATGCAAATAGGCAACATCCAGAGTATTGAAGCGATTGCCTACAGAGGCAGCGACCTCCTTATTCTGGACAAGACGGCAAACAATATCACGCTTTACACCCGCACCGAGTATGGCGATATACTCATAAACGCGCTGCGCAACGAAAACAACCGCAGATATGACAGAGCGGTTGACGACTGGGAAGCAATTCTTCAGCGTAACACCAACTTCGATACGGCTTACGTCGGTATCGGTAAGGCGCTTTACCGCAGTGGTAAATGGACGGAAGCAATGGAGTACTTTAAGTACGCCTATGACGTCTCCAACTACTCGAACGCCTTCAAGATGTACCGCCAGGAGTGGGTTTCTAAGTACATCATCGTTATACCGGTAGTGGTCATTGCGGTGCTGTGGGGCATAACAAAATTCTTCAGTTATGCTGCAGTGGTCAACAAGAAGACCGCACTGTCTACAAAGAAGCGTACCTTCGGCGAGGAGATACTTTACGGATTCCACCTTATATTCCATCCGTTTGACGGATTCTGGGATCTGAAACATGAAAAGCGCGGTTCTATAAGAGGCGCGATATTCTATATAGCGCTGGCCGTTCTGACTTTCACGTATCAAGCGATAGGCAGATCATACATCTTGAATCCGCGTGCATCGTACGCAAGCATACTCGTGCAGGTAACTTCGCTGCTTGTCCCGCTCTTTTTGTGGGTAACCGCCAACTGGTGTCTGACGACCCTGATGGACGGCGAAGGCAGCTTCAAAGACATTTTCATCGCATCTTCATACTCGCTCATTCCGATCCCGCTGCTTGTAATTCCGGCAACACTGCTCACAAATGTACTGACACAATCTGAAATGGGAATATATACCATGATTATAACGATAGCATGGTATTGGGTGGGCATACTGATCTTCTTCGGAATGATGGTTACACACGACTACACGCTCGGCAAAAACGTCATTACAAGTCTCGGGACCATTGTCGGCATGGCGTTCATAATGTTCGTTATGATACTTCTGTCGACCCTGGTAGTTAAGATGGTCGGCTTTGTCTCGAGCATCGTAACAGAGATTTCGTACAGATTGTAACCGGATTACAAGGATAGGAGAACATGGAAATAATGATTAAAGACAGAATTATTTCGGCGCTGCTTACCTTGGTAATTGTGTTCGGAACGGTTGCCAATCTGTCGATTCTGCCTGTGTTTGCCGCCGATGCGGCCGACGAGGAAGAAGAGGAAATAATCGATTACCGAACCGAAGTTTATGCAACGCCAGAAGACAAACTTGCTACCATGAACCTTGAGGTTCAGGTAGGACCGTACGAGCTTTACTATCACTACTACACCGGCGAAATCGCTTTTAGAAACAATCAGACGGGCGATATTCTGTTTTCAAACCCGTATGATGTGGCAACACCGATGCCGACCGGTGCCACTTCTTCCGATAACATCAAAGACCAGCTGCTCTCTCAGCTTATAATCAGGTACGTCGACAACGATAAAGACGTTCCGATGTACTCTTATGTTGAGGCAGCGCTGCGCAATCAGATTAAGAAGAAGAATCTCAAAAACGGTATCCGTGTCGAGTATATACTCGGTCGCCAGGAGACGCGGAAACTCGTTCCGAAGATGATCGAGAAGACGCGTTTTGAGACACTCATCCTGGCAAATATCACGGATGAAAGCAGATACAAAAAGATCAGCGCGTTCTATACTGAAAAGAACCCTGAGGATCCGACACTCACCGAGCGCGCGAAACAGGAGCTGCAGTCAACGTTCCCCATTACAAAGAAAATGGCGGTCTACGTTTTCGACCCGTATGCTTCCGAACGCGAGCTCAACCTTATCGAACAGATCATCCGCGAGTTCTGCCCAAACTATACATACGAGACACTTCAGGAAGACCACCTGATAACAGAGTATTCCGGCCAGGATACCGACCCGGCTCTGTTCAGAATGGCTCTCGAGTATTATCTCGACGAGTACGGCCTCTCCGTACGTCTCCCTGCAAACGGTATAAGATTCAACGAAGCCAGATACGCGCTTACCTATATAAGAATTCTGCCTTATATGGGTGCAGGCTCGTCCGAGTTTAACGGTTATACCGTCATTCCCGACGGCAGCGGTACACTGGTAAGATTCGAGGACACCGTTAAGCAAGGTTCCTGGAGAAGTATCGCGGGACAGCTGTACGGTCAGGACTTTGCCTACCACGAAATAAGCGGCGCTAACCAGCAGGTAATGCGCATGCCTATATTCGGCGTCGTAGAGGACTATAAAGGCACTGTTACGGTGGAAGAAGAAGAGATTATAACCACCTATATAGACGAGGACGGCGTTGAACAGGAGTACGACGAGCCGATTATAGAGGTTACAGAGGTAGAAGTTCCTGTCGAGAGGAAACGCGGTTATGTGGCGATAATCGAGGAAGGCGATGCTCTGGCGAAAATCGTTACGGAGCACGGCGGAAACGCGCTGCATAAGTACAATTCGGTGTTCACCGAGTTTTATCCGCGTCCCAAGGACTCGTATAACCTTGCCGCGTCCATTTCGGTCGGTGCGAACGCGACCTGGACGGTTGTTTCAGAACGTAAGTACACCGGCAACTACCGTATTCGTTACATGCTTTTGACGGATGATAAAGTAGCCGAAGAAAACAACATAACGGATTACTACGAAGCCAGCTATGTCGGCATGGCAAAAGCGTACAGAGATTATCTGATACGCAACGGTCATATCAAAAAGCTGTCCGAGACCGAAGAGTACGAAAAGGGCAACGACATTCCTATCTACATCGAAACTCTCGGCGCAATTGATACTCAAGAGAAGGTGCTTAGTATCCCCGTTATCGTCAAGACTCCGCTGACTACATTTGAAGACATCAAGACAATGTATACGGAACTTGCCGAACAGGGAGTTACTAACATCAACTTCAAGCTCAACGGTTTTTCCAACGGCGGAATGAGGTGTACGACACCTTACAAAGTAAGCTTCGAAAAGGTCGTGGGCGGCGATAAAGGATACCTTGACCTGCTCGAGTTTGCAAAAGAGAAAGGTATCGGCATCTATCCCGACTTCGACTTCTCGTATGCGGCAGATGACAAGCTGTTCGACGGCTTCTCTTTCCGCAGGGATGCGGTAAAGACCATCGACTCCCGCTATACGCAGAAGCGCAAATATGACGCGTCGCTGCAGTTCTTTACTCGCACCGGCCTGATAGCCATCTCGCCTTCGGTATTCGAGAATATTTTCGAATCGTTTGCTAAGGCTATGGATAAGCTGGGCGTGACAAGCGGTGGTGTGTCTGTCGCGACACTGGGCTCTGACCTCAACTCCGACTTTGACAAGAAGGATCCGTACAACCGCGAGGACTCGAAGGGCTTCGTAATCGATACGCTCGAGAAGCTCAACGAGAAATACGGCGATATTATGATCAGCAGCGGCAACGCTTATGCCATCCCATATGCAAAGCATGTGCTTGGCGTGGCGCTCGACTCCAGCCGTTACACCTACGCAAGTGAGGCAATCCCGCTGTTCGGTCTCGTATATCACGGATACCTCAATTACTCAGGAACTCCGACCAACATGGCGGGCGACCTGTACTATGAAACACTCAAGATCATTGAAAACGGCGCATCCCCATACTTCGTGCTGGTATATCGCAACACCGCAAAACTCAAAGAAAGCGGTTACTCAGAGTATTATTCTGCGGCATACGATATATGGTTCGAAGATATGGTTGACAAGTATAAAGAACTTAACGAAGTTCTGGGCCCCGAGAAGTACGCAACGATCGAGAACCACGAGTTCTTGATAGGCGAGCGCGTACCCACCGAGGAAGAGCTTGAAGCCGATGCGGCGGCCCTAGCAGCCGAAGCCGAAGCGAAAGCTAAAGCGGAAGCCGAAGCCGCAGCAAAAGCTGAAAGAGCCGCAAAACTTGCAGCTCGCAAAGCTGCCGAGGCTGGCGAACCCATTGACGTTACAACCGGCGAGCTTGCCGACACCACTGAAACCGTCGACACTGAAGTAACTGGCGAAGTCACCGACGACACCACGAGCGAAACCACCGGTGAAACAACCGAAGAAACCGCAGAAGAAGAGAC
>DGDL01000075.1:0-19500 GCA_002385415.1 Clostridiales bacterium UBA3953 | reverse complement strand
CAGAAGAAGAGACCGATGAAGAAGCTGAAGAAGACGCTGGATACAGCAAGTATACCGTCGACAACGGGTTGATAGTCCGTGTGACATATTCAACCGGCAATAGCTTCATTCTCAACTATAACAGCTTCGCGGTTACGGTTGAAGGTTACACCATCCCGGCGCTTAGCTATGTAAAGATAGAGGGGTGAAAATAGATGAATGCTTCAACCGTACAAAAAGCGCCTCCGAAGAAGAGACGCAAGATAGCATCGCTTGACAAGAAGAAAGCTCGTGCCGGATGGTTCTTTGTAATGCCGTTCGTGCTCGGCTTCATAATAATCTACCTGCCGGTCATAATCGACTCGATTAAATACAGTTTTAACGAGATAAAGATCCTTCCCGGCGGTGGTTATGCACTTGAGTTTGTAGGCTTTGAAAACTACCAGAAAGCGCTGTTCGAGGACCCGTCGTTTGTGCGCACGCTCACAGGCGGTATTCAGCAGCTGATATTTGACATACCTGCAATCGTTATATTCTCGCTGTTTATGGCGGTGCTGCTCAACCAGAACATGTTCGGTCGCGCAGCATTCAGAGCGATATTCTTCGTTCCCGTCATACTCAGCACCGGTCTTATCGACCAGATTGACCAGTCGAACGTCCTGCTGTCCTACATGGGCGAAACGACATCGGGTATCGATACCGGTACCGGTCGAGACACCGTTACGGAAATCGTTTCGGTTGCTGACCTGTCGCGGTTGTTTAGGAACATGCAGGTAGGTCGGGAGCTTCTGGACTATGTTGCAAACTATGTAAACCAGATTTACAACATTATCAACCGCTCTGGCGTACAGATGCTTATATTCCTTGCAGGTCTTCAGTCTATCTCGCCCTCGATTTACGAATCGTGCTCGATAGACGGCGCAACCGCTTGGGAAACCTTCTGGAAGATTACCTTCCCGATGATAAGCCCGATGATACTTGCGAATACTATCTACACCGTTATCGACTCGTTTACGTCGCAGTCGAACGCGGTTATGAACTATATTTCGCAGGTATACAACGAAGCGGGCGGTCAGGTTGTAAGCTCTGCTATGTCGTGGATGTACTTCCTGCTGGTACTGCTTATCATTGCAGTGGTAGTGGCAGTGCTGTCGGCGTACATCTTCTACCAGCGGCGCGATGTATAACGGAGGTAAGATGAATGAGCGCAACAAAAGTTGAAACTGGACCAAAGGTTTTAAAAGAGTCCAAAAATAAGATCCGCGTAGAATTCGATCGCACCTCCAAATGGACGCGATTTAAGATTAAGTATCTTTCCTGGAGCTTTGTCGGGCAGGTAATCTTTAAAGTCTTCAGATTGATACTTCTGCTCGGTATCTCCTATGTTATATTGCTTCCGTTCTTCTCGAAGATTTCTTCGTCGTTCATGGCACGCGAAGACTTCGTTGACGTAACGGTTAAGCTTATCCCGAAAAACCCGACGCTTGACACATACAAGGCGATAATTCGGGAAAACAAATATTTCACTGCACTGTTCAACACCTTTGTATTGTCGTTCGGATGCGCTCTTATCCAGACACTGATATGCAGCGCCGTCGGATACGGGTTTGCAAAGTATAAGTTCAAGGGCTCGAAACTCCTTTTTGCCCTTGTAATCTTCACAATGGTTGTTCCGCATGAGACCCTGCAGCTTTCGCTGTTTATGAAGTTTAGATACTTTGACATCTACGGGCTGTTCAATCTGCTTGGCGGTGGGCTGATCCCGGGATTGCGAGTGACAAACTTCACGTCGATTAACTTGAACAACTCATTCTGGCCGCTGTTTTTGCTCTCATTCGGAGGGCTTGGCTTTAAGAACGGCATGTACATCCTTGTCATGCGCCAGTTCTTCCGCGGCGTGCCGGATGAGCTTGAGGAATCGGCTTACATCGACGGCTCGGGCGTTATAAGAACATTCTTCCAGATAATCCTTCCGCTGTCCGTACCGATGATGATCACCATCTTCCTGTTTTCCTTCTCGTGGCAGTGGACGGATAACTTCTACACCGAAATCTTTTTCACAACGACCGGCGCGACACTTATGCCCGACATTATCAAGGTGCCAAAGCAGCTTGATACAAACTATGCGGCACAGAACCTGTATGTGTCCGCGATACGCAACACCTGCGGTCTGCTTATCATAGCTCCGCTGGTAGTAGTATACCTGTTCTGCCAGCGCTATCTGGTAGAGGGTATAGAGCGTTCGGGTATCGTCGGCTAATCTCAAAAACAAAACAAAAAAGCGCGTGGCGATTTTCGTCACGCGCTTTTTTCGTCGGGTGCTGCGACTTACTGCGGCAAATTACAATTGCAACAGCAATATAAAATAAAGATAACCCAAATAAACAAACGGGGAAATAGCCCCAAAGCAGTATAGAGCAGATCCGGGGATACAGGTAATGCTTCCTCAAACGGTGCTTTATACTGCCTGTTGTGGTGCAGCAATATTAAATTAAAACATATACGTACACAAAAATGTATTTATAAATCGCAGCAATAGAAGACATCACCCGGTAGCATCATTGCCGCCGGTACCCGTAGCGCTCGGCGGTGAGACGAGCCCGAAGCTCACCTGAATAGCATCATTTACCGCGCGCATGACATCGTCGTCAAGATGACCGATGCGTTCGCGGAGGCGTCGCTTGTCAAGTGTGCGGATTTGTTCGAGCAGGATAACCGAATCACGCGCCAGCCCGACATTGCTGCTGTTGCTGTTATGTCCGCAGTAAACATCTATATGTGTAGGTAGTCGAGCCTTGCCGAGCTTGCTTGTGATCGCGGCTACAATTACGGTAGGGCTGTATCTGTTGCCCACATCATTTTGGATGATAAGAACCGGACGCAGTCCACCTTGTTCGGAACCTACGACCGGACTGAGATCTGCATAAAAGATATCTCCGCGTTTGATGTTCACCAGTTGCAGCTCCTTGTTTTAACATTTCGGTTTGTTTTCACATAACTATTATTGTCTTCCGATGTGGCGTTTTATACTCCCGTCTGAAAAACGATTGCATTTCTCACTGTTATTATGATATGCACGGCGCGTCCTGTTGCATAGTAACTGTAAATATTCAGGTGAAGAGCTTAAATAATGGGGGTGCGCAGCTTGACAGGGGGGCTGCGCTGTGATATTATTAAACCTGATAACGGTACGGAGTTGATTGCATGCGCAGGAGCAGGTTGGCAGCGGTGTTTGCGGCTTTATCTGTAATTCTGCTCATTGCATCCGTTTTGCTTGCGGCCGCTCTTGGTGATCGGCTTGACACTGTGTTTGGCGGAGTGCTAAAACCATTTATTGCGTGCGAGCTTGTCGCCAAAGTAGGAAATGTAAAGCTGTACTCGCGGGATATTGCGGTGTTGAGGCTGGTAAAAAGCCTGCGGGCACAGCAAGATGGCGACAGCCTGTCCGACGAGTGGCTGCTTGAGGAACTGATTGAGCTTACGCTTCTTTTGAAATATGCCGACGACAGCGGGATAACATACGATGCAGAGACTTTGGATAATGTGCTGTCGGAGCTTTACTCGGCGCTCGATACAGATGAAGGGCGACGGCTCGAGGAGAAGTATAAAGAAGAGTTTGCGCGCTCCGACAAAGCGTTTGAGGCGGATCTCCGTGCTGCCGCAGAACGCGAGCTGAAAATAGATGTGCTGCTTATGACACTCTATTATGCCGCAGCGGCTCAGGGGATGCTTTCGGACGAGCTGACCGAAGACGAGGCAAAGGAAACGCTGAAGGGCAGGCTGCTTCCGAAGCTGCGGGCAAAGACTATTATAGAAATTTATCGATAACAGGCGGTAACCTAATGAAATTTACGGCTGAGCTTGCAAAAACGCAAGGCTCTATATTTAATATACAACGCTTTTCAATTCATGACGGACCGGGTGCGCGCACCGCAGTGTTTTTTAAGGGATGCAACCTGCGCTGCAGGTGGTGCCATAACCCGGAGTCGATAGATTTCGCGCCCTCGCTTGAATTCTATCCGGACAAATGCATAGGATGCGGTGCATGTTTTGCGGTTTGTCCCGTATCTGCTCATATCATACGCGCTACAGGTGCGGACGAGCAGGCGATACATACTATAGACCGAAGCAAATGTACCCGCTGCCTGAAATGCGTGGAAACATGCTATGCCGGTGCGCTTGCAGGCGTCGGCCAAACAGTGACAGCCGACTATATTGTGGACAATGTAAAAAGCGAAATGCCATATTATCAGCATTCAGGCGGAGGCGTGACGTTTTCCGGCGGAGAATGTATGGCGCAGCCCGATTTTCTCTATGCGGTTTTGGTCGGATGCAAAGAGGCTGGGATTCACACTGCTGTGGATACCGCGGGCAATCTGCCATGGTCGCACTTTGAGCGCATACTCGATTTATGCGACATGGTCCTTTACGACATGAAAGCAGCCTCGCCAAAAGTCCATCGTGCTATGACAGGTGTCGATAATAAACTTATAATAGAAAATCTGCGGAAATTGTGCAAACTCGGCAAGCGAATATGGATTAGAATTCCCTATATTCCCGATTTCAACGACGGGGAAATCCCGGGAATTGCAGATATTCTGTGCGAAATTGAAGCCGAGGCACGTGAGGCAGGGAGAAAAAATGCGTTTGAGCGCGTGGAGCTGATCCCGTTCCACAAGCTCGGTGCAAGCAAATACGAGGCACTGGGGATAGGAGACCCCACGGACGGAATAAAACCGCCCTCCGATGCGGAGGTCGCGCGGGTAGTCGAATATTTGCGGGAAAGAGGCCTGGACGCATATAAATCGTAAGAAAATCTCATTACAAATATACACATGGGGTTATAATTATGCTTAACACCGAACGCACTGTCCTGCGGCCTATATATGCAGAGCGTATCAATGGCTTGCATGACGATAAAATGGCCATCAACGACTTTAAGCTCAAGACCATCGGGATAGGCAATTTTGACTTTGACGACTGGGGCTTTGTGTATTTCCCCGATTTTAAGTTTGAGCCGATAGGAACCGATAAACCGTACGGATACCGTTACATAGGCACCAACTTCAGACGTTTTTTGGAGCAAATGCCCAAATACGTCAACCGTCACAGCGCGCTCGGCGGCGCATGGATTAAGCCGATAACAGACTATATGCCAATCGGCTGGGCGCCCGAAGACCAGCCCCCGGAGGAGCTGCGCGCATGCTGGAAAAAGTACGACACCTATCCCGGATTCGGTGCAATGAACCATTGTGCCGGAGATATGACCATTGGCCTGAAGCTCGGCTGGGGCGGGCTGCTCGAAAAAATCAGATATTATCGCGAGCTCAACAACCCCTCCGACACCGCTTTCTATGACTGCGAGGAGGATGTAGTCCTCGGCACACAGGCTTATGTCGCGGGGATTGCTGCGGAGGCTCGCCGCATGGCGGCAGAGGAGTCCGACCCGCTTTACAAGCAAAATCTGCTTGAGATAGCGCAGATGAACGAGTGGCTTATATACAATCCTCCGCGTACACTGCGCGAGGCATGCCAGTTCATTGCGCATTTCCAGTCAATCGACCGCACATATTATGTGGGCGGCGCGCTCGACCAGCTTGACGAAGTGCTGCGCCCCTACTATGAGCGCGACAAAGCCGCCGGGCTTATAGAGGACGACGAGGTCGTCTGGTATCTCGCCAGCCTGTTTTTCAACGATACCCACTATTCGCAGATTGCGGGCCTGACGCCTGACGGCAGCCGCGATATGACCTCGCGCATGAGCTTCCTCATTCTCGATGCGATGCACTATCTAAGGATACCGATTAACATAGCTCTGCGCGTGTCCGACCTCGTTCATCCCGAGCTATTGCGCCGCGCGCTTGAATATATACTCGAGGATGGCACGGGCGTGAGCTTTTCGCTCAACAAAGGCATCGAAGAAGGTTATGCACGCAACGGTTACCCGATACAGCTTGCGCGCCAGCGCATTAAAGTCGGCTGTAACTGGTGTGCCATACCCGGCCGTGAATATCCGCTGCAGGACGTCACGCGCGCAAATATGGCTATGGCATTTTGGCACGCGCTTCAGGACATCCGCGAGGGCGAGCGGTCGCTTGAAAAGCTTTTCGAGCGCACCTGCCATCATATAAAGATCATAGTCGACTCAATAAAAGAAGGCTACGACCTGCATTACGAGTGCGCCGGCCGCAACCGGCCCGAGGTTGTCTATAACCTTTTCATGCACGGCTGCATCGAGCGCGGGCTTAACTGCTCGGAGGGCGGCGTTGACATTCTCAACTTCAATATCGACGGAATAGGGCTGGCTACCGTTGCCGACTCGTTTGCCGCGATTGAACAGCGGGTCGTAAATGAAGGCAGGCTGACATGGGATAAGCTGTTTGAAATACTCGACGCAAACTATGAAGGATATGAAAACGAGCGGCTGATGCTCAAAAATATAAGCCGCTTTGGCGCGCCTGATTCGCCCGCAAGGAAATGGGCGCTCGCCTTGCGCGATTTCTTTGTCAGCACCTGCAAAGAGACGGGCACACCCAAATACAATCTGCCGATTATACCCGGCTTGTTCTCGCACGGCTCGATATACGAATATGGCAAGCGCCTGCCGGCTACACCCAACGGGCGCAAGGCGGGAGAGCCGATATCTCACTCCAGCGAACCGGACCCGGGATTTGCGACAGGGCTCAATACCTTCTCGCCGACGCTGAAGGCAACCGCCGTTGCCGAAACACAGCCGGGATACGGCAACTCGGCGCCGCTGCACCTTGACATCGACGCCGATATGCTTGAGAAAAACGGCGGGATTGACGCGCTTGTTGCTTTGATTCATGCACACAACCACATGGGAGGCACGCTGATAAATCTCAACTGCCTAAACGAGCGCGTATTGCGCGAGGCGCACGAGGACCCCTCGAAACATCCCGACCTTGTGGTACGTGTGACCGGTTATTCGGCTTTCTTTGCTTCGCTGTCAAAGGCTTATCGCCAGCAGATAATCGACCGTTTCCTGTCCAAAAACGGCTGACGTCAGAAAAACAGCAGGAAAATAAGCGCGCCTGTGCATACAACTGTGCAGGCGATAGCGCATCCGACGAGAAAGCCGAACACGAAATCTCTAAGCACGGAAAAGAAATAATCCATAAAACAAGCCCTTTTCGGAGGAAATGAAAATAAAATGATTAACGTGACCGTTTGGAACGAGTTTTACCACGAAAACCACGACGAAAATATACGCGCGCTTTATCCGCGCGGCATTCATGGCTGCATAGCCGAAATGCTTGCAGAAGAGCCGGGCGTCTTCAATGTTACGATCGCAACACTGCAAGACCCCGACCAGGGACTTCCCGACAGCGTTTTGAACAATACCGACGTGCTTGTTTGGTGGGGTCATCTTATGCACGGGCATGTGTCGGACGAGCTTACAGCCAAAATTCGCAACCGTGTATATAGGGATGGAATGGGGTTTGTGGCGCTACACTCCTCGCACCTGTCAAAGCCGTTCACAAGCATTGTCGGAACCGATGGCAGCCTGCAGTGGGGAGACAATCAGCTTGAGATAGTGTGGAACGTCCTGCCCGCACATCCTATTGCAGAGGGGATTCCGCAGTATTTCATACTCGAATCGGAAGAGATGTACGGCGAGCCTTTCAATATACCCCAGCCTGACGAGCTTGTGTTTATGTCATGGTTTAAGCATGGCAACGTCTTCAGATCAGGATGCTGTTTCTATCGCGGTGTCGGCAAGGTTTTCTACTTCCAGCCCGGTCACGAAACCGAACGCTCTTATTATAATCCGCATGTACGCAAAATAATCAGAAATGCGGTGCGCTGGGCTGCTCCGCACAAGATGATGCCCGGACTTCCCGCACCGACCGAATATATAAAGCCGATAGTGTAAAAGTTGGGGGCACTTTGTGCCCCCCGCGCCGCAATTCATGCCAGGCGATATGCGGCACAGCAAATGCAACGGGCCGCTTAATTTCAGGCATCAGTCGATTTATAACGCTGCCCAAATAATGCAATGAGAATGAGATACGATGAGGTGAGCTAAAATGTTCTTCCCCGACTACTACAAGCGGCTTGACACGCTGCATGTGAACTGCGAGCGACCCCGCGCCTATTATATCCCTTACCATACCCGCGAAGCGGCGGCCCGCGATTCCTCCGCAGATTTGAGCAATGCGCGCAGCTCGTCAGCCTATTTTAAATCGCTTTGCGGCGACTGGGATTTTAAATTCTACAGCTCGGTTCTCGATGTCGAAAACTTCACGCTTCCCGGTTTCTCGCGCGACGGAATGGATAAGATTATGGTGCCGAGAAACTGGCAGACAGTGCTTGATAAAGGGTATGACATCCCTGTTTACACCAACATAAACTATCCAATCCCCTGCGATCCTCCGCATGTGCCGGACGACAACCCCTGCGGGCTTTATATCCGCGATTTTACCATTCCCGCAGGTGTTCTTGACGAAAAGGACGTATATCTCAACTTCGAGGGTGTAGACTCCTGCTTTTATGTGTGGGTAAACGACACTTTTGTCGGATACAGCCAGGTCAGTCACATGACAAGCGAGTTTAATGTCACGCCGATGCTGCGTCCGGGTAAGAACACCATAAAGGTGCTGGTGCTCAAATGGTGCGACGGCACCTATCTTGAGGACCAGGACATGTGGCGCCTCTCGGGTATTTTCCGCGAAGTTTACCTGCTTTATCGTGACCGCGCGCATGTTCGCGACATTTTTGTGCGTCCCGAGCTTGACGGCGAATACAAAAACGGCAGCCTGAAAGTCGAGCTTGAGACGGTCGGCAGCCCCGAGGTCGAATTTCAGATTGTCTCGCCCCGCGGTGAGATAATCGGGCAGGGCAAAGCCGCACCCGGCGAAGACGGACGCGCGGAATTTGGCGGCGAGTTTGCCGATGTGCTTAAATGGACCGACGAGACGCCAAATCTTTATCAACTTTACCTGCACAGCGGCAGCGAGTGGATAAAAATCAACTTCGGTTTTATAAAAATCGAGGTTAAAAACAAAGTCGCATACATAAACGGCATGCCAGCCAAGCTCAAGGGCGTTAACCGCCATGACAGCCATCCTATACTCGGACATGCCACGCCGTATGCGCACATGCTCCGTGACCTTTTGATCATAAAGGCCAACAACTGCAACTGCATCCGCACGTCTCACTATCCAAACGACCCGCGCCTGACCGCGCTGTGCGACGTGCTGGGCATTTATATAATCGACGAGTGCGACATTGAGACTCATGGCATGCATGCACTGGGCAATGTGTCGGCGCTGTCCGACGACCCGGCATGGGAAGCAAGCTACATAGACCGTAT
Organism: Clostridiales bacterium UBA3953; assembly: GCA_002385415.1. Lineage (GTDB taxonomy): Bacteria > Bacillota > Clostridia > Oscillospirales > CAG-272 > DTU078. Next base: position 10,184 of record DGDL01000075.1, on the reverse strand, counting down.
GGAGCTTTTGCTCGAGCGCGACAAAAACCATCCGTGCGTAATCATGTGGTCGCTTGGCAACGAGTCGGGCTTTGGGTGCAACCATGTCGCGATGTCAAAATTCATCAAGTCGCGCGACAAGTCAAGACTTGTTCATTATGAGGGCGGTCGCGTCTATCAGTGGGACGAAAAATCCGTCCAGCGCTCCGACGTGCTTGATGTCGAGAGCCAGATGTATACCTCGCCCGCCGACTGTGAACTTTATTTGAAAAACGACAAGTACACGCTGCCACTCTACCTGTGCGAGTATTGCCATGCGATGGGCAACGGCCCGGGCGACCTGCGCGATTACTGGGAGATTATCGAGCGCTATGACAGCTTCTTCGGCGCCTGCGTTTGGGAGTATCTCGACCACTCGGTCGCTATCCGTGAGCCCGACGGCACATATCGTTATACCTATGGCGGTGATTTCGGCGATAAGCCGAACGACGGCAACTTCTGCGTCGACGGCCTGGTTTATCCGGACCGCCGCCTCTCGCCGAGCATGCTCGAGCTTAAACAGGCGATAAAGCCCTTTATGGTAACCGCCGTAGAAGGCAAACCCGGCGCGTTTGAAGTTTACAGTAAACGCTATTTCACCTCGCTCGACGACTGCGAGCTGCGCTATACAATAGAAAAGGACGGCAAGTCCGTCCGCTCCGGCGTTATAGCCGACCTGAACGTACCGCCGCGCGGCAAGATTGAGATTGCCCTTGACATGAGCGGCATCGAGCTTTGCTACTGCGTTACCGCTACGTTTACATTGGTAACAAAAGTCGACAAGCCGTGGGCAAAAGCCGGCCACGAGCTGGGATTTGAGCAGATAATCCTGTGCGACGAGCCTGCTTGCTGCGAGCCCGAGCCGCAGCTCTATGCCGATGTGCTGACCGCAACTCAGGACGACCGTTACATAACCATAAGCGCCGGTGAGACAACCTACACCTTTGATCGCGGACGCGGGCTGATTGCGGGAATTTCACATAGCGGGCGCGATATGATTACCGAGCCTGCCCGGCTCACCGTTTGGCGCGCGCCTACCGATAACGACCGCAACATCCAGTGGGAGTGGAAGCGCTGGGGCTACAACAGGCTCTCTGAAAAGTGCTATTCGATGGAGCTTGTGGAAAGCACCGCCGAGCGTGCGGTTATAAAATCTTCGATTTCACTTGCCGGATACTCGCTGCGGCCGGCGCTGCACGCAGAGGTGACCTATACGGTTACGCGCTGCGGTGCCCTTGATATCGAGTACGATGTGAAAGTCCACAAAGATGCGCCCTATCTGCCGCGTTTCGGCCTCTCGCTTGTGATGCCGGAGCATACAGAGCGGCTGCGCTTCTTCGGTCTCGGTCCCGGTGAAGCCTATGTCGACAAGAACCTCAACGCCAAGCTCGGACTGCATGAGGTCGGCGTTACCGACAACTATGAGCATTACATCTTCCCGCAGGAGTCGGGCAGCCACGCCGGCACACGCTGGGCGGAGGTGCTCAGCCTCACCGGACACGGTCTGCGCTTTGAGTCGGACAAGCCGATGACGGTGAATGCGCTGCACTATTCGACCGAGCAGCTCGATGCGGCGCACAACGACCGCGACCTTGTGCCCGACCCGGAAACCTATGTCCACATCGACTACAAGCAGAGCGGTATAGGCTCCAACTCCTGTGGCCCCGCCCTTGCCGAGAAATACAGATTCAGCGAAAAAGAGTTTATATTTAAGCTCAAGATAACCCCCGTACAGGAATGAAAAGCGAATATATAGCTTGTGACAGCTCGGTTGAGGAAGAGTATTATGCCCGCGGTTACAATGTAATCGCGGGCACCGACGAGGCAGGACGCGGGCCGCTTGCAGGGCGTGTATATGCGGCAGCCTGCGTTCTCCCGCGCTGGCTCGAGCTGCCGGGCCTGTGCGACTCCAAAAAGCTCACCGAACGCGCAAGAGAAAGGCTGTTTGACGCCATAACCTCGTCCGCGCTCACATACGGAATTGCGTATGCGACGGTCGAGGAGATAGACACGCTGAACATTTTAAATTCCGCGCTGCTTGCAATGCGGAGGGCGGTCGAAATGCTCGACCCTGTACCCGACCTGGTGCTTGTGGACGGCAACATCTCGCGCGGGTTTGCGATGCCTGCCGTGCCCATTGTAGGCGGCGATGCAATATCACTTTCGATTGCGGCGGCGTCGGTGCTGGCAAAAGTCGCCCGCGATAGATATTGCGCGGAGCTTGACGAAATGTACCCGGATTATGGGTTCAAAAAACACAAGGGCTACCCGACAAAAGCTCACTATGATGCTATTGCAAGGCTCGGTCCGATTGCGGGCGTGCATCGCACGTCGTTTAAACTGTACAGATGAACGCTAAATCTACATATAATACATATAAAACAGGACGACTGGGAGAAACCGTGGCGTGCGACTATCTTGCCCGCCTCGGTTTCAACGTTGTATGCCGCAACTATAGATTTAATGCTGACAATCGCATAAGAGGCGAAATTGACATAATCGCCGAGGACAGCAAATATATAATCTTTGTCGAGGTGAAGCTGCGCCGATATGACCCGGTACTGCTCGCGCGGTATGGCAGACCGTCGGCAGCGGTCACGAGGGGTAAGCAGGCGAAGATTCTCGTCGGCGCACAGTGCTATTTGCGCGAGTATCCGACGCGGCTTCAGCCACGCGCCGATGTCATCGAGATAACATACCGTGAGCTGGAGGACGGCGGGGCGATATTTGACATAAACCATATAAAGGGGGCTTTCACGCGATGAACCTGAGGCTTTTTGACCTTCACTGTGACACCGTGCTCGAGGCGTTTGGCCGAAAGCTTGACATAAACCGAAACGACAGGCTGCACATATCGCTCGACAAATCGGGCGATTTTTCGGTTTACACACAGGTTTTCGCGATATGGAGCCGCCACGGATGTGACCCCGAGGAGCTGTGGCATAAGTTTTTCGAGGTCAAAGATTACATCGATACGCAGATACCGCCGCAGCGACTTGAAACACAAGAAGAATGCGACCCAAACTACGGCTGCGGGGAAGAGGGTGGGGTACGGGCAAATTTCTCGTACATACTCGCGATGGAGGGCGGCGCGCCGATTAACGGTGACCTATCGCGGCTCCAGACTCTGTATGATGCCGGCGTGCGCGTGTTGACGCTTGTATGGAAGGGCACCGACACAATCGGCGGCGCGTTTGACACAAAGGACGGGCTGACCGGCTATGGCAGAGAGCTTGTGCACCGCTGTCTCGAGCTTGGCATTGCGCCGGACGTGTCGCATGCCTCCGACCGCATGACAGCCGAGGTCATAGAGCTGTGCGCAGAATATAACTTCCCTGCGCTGGCCTCGCACTCCAACTGTCGCTCGGTGTATAACAGCCCGCGCGGCATTACCGACGAAAACTTCCGCGCGCTTGTCGAAACCGGTGGAATTGTGGGCGTGAATCTTGTCCCGGCGCAGCTTTCGGACTCGCGCTGCGGGATAGAGCATGTAGCCGCGCATATCGAGCGGTTTTTGGAGCTGGGCGGGGAAGAATGTGTTGCGCTCGGCTGTGATTTTGACGGTACGGACCATTTGCCGGAGGGTATCCGCGGCATCGCCGACCTTTATAAGCTTGCCGACAAACTGGGGCAATATAACTATCCGGATGAGCTTATCGATAAAGTGTTTTATGCAAACGGCAGAAAATATTTCGACCGCTTGTTAAAATAACACACCTCGTGTTATACTAAAATGAATTTTTGTTTTCGGAGATTGGGGCTTATGATGTATGTAAGCACGAGGGGTGGCTGTGAGCCGGTCAGTTCTGCCGAGGCGATAAAGATAGGGCTTGCGGGCGACGGCGGACTGTTTGTACCGGACGAGCTTCCTGAGCTTGATGAAGAAGTGCTGGAGGACCTTTGTAGCGCGCCGTACTGCGAACGTGTCGCAAAAATTCTGCACATGTTTTTATGCGACAGCTTCACGATTGAAGAATTGCTGGAATGTGCCCGGGCTGCGTATCCGGGTGAGAAGTTTCCGGGCGGAGCCGCGCCGGTTGTGGCGCTCGGCGACAGGCTGCGCGTGCTCGAGCTTTGGCATGGGCCGACCGCAGCATTTAAAGACATGGCGCTGCAAATTATGCCGCACCTGCTCAGGCTTGCCGTTCGTAAGACGGGTGAGCAGGGCAAGGTGCTCATACTTGCAGCGACCTCCGGCGATACCGGCAAAGCCGCTCTTGAAGGCTACAGAGACGTGGACGGCACCAAAATCATGGTGTTTTATCCTGCCGGCGGCGTCAGCCGCGTGCAGATGCTGCAGATGGCGACGCAAGAGGGCTCGAACGTCTCGGTGCAGGCGGTGCGCGGTAACTTCGACGACACGCAGGCCGGCGTCAAACGCATTTTTGCAAGCCCGGAAATCAAAGCCGAGCTTGCAAAGCGCGGATATATACTCACAAGCGCAAATTCTATCAACTGGGGCAGGCTTGCACCGCAAATTGCCTATTATGTATCCGCCTATTGCGATTTGATCCGCTCCGGCGACATCAAGCTGGGCGAGGAGATATACGTCTGCGTGCCGACCGGCAATTTCGGCAATATTCTTGCGGCATATATAGCAAGGCGCATGGGACTGCCGATAAGAAGGCTTATTTGCGCCTCGAACAGCAACCGCGTGCTAACCGATTTTTTTGAAAACGGCGTCTATGACCGCAACCGCGAGTTTCATCTGACAATATCGCCGTCAATGGACATACTTATCTCAAGCAACCTCGAGCGGCTGCTCTGGTTTGCCGCAGGACCAAATGAAACCGCAAGGTATATGCGGCAGCTTGCCGAAACCGGCAGATACGAGGTCGACCCTTCTGTTCTCGAAGAAATTGGCCGCGATTTCGTTGGTATGAGCTGCTCGGAAGACGAGACCCGCGCCGAGATCAAATCGATTTGGAAGCATTTCGGTTATCTGTGCGATACGCATACGGCTGTCGGGCTGCATTGCGCGGAACAGTACTTGGAAGGCGAAACCCGACGCACAAACGGAAGAAAGATGCTTGCCGTATCGACCGCGAGCGCATATAAATTTGCCTCCGACGTGTATTATGCGCTCACCGGCGAGGTAGTGGAAGGTACCGCAGCAATCGGACAGCTCTCGAGTTATACCGGAACCTCTGTCCACGCGTCGCTTGTGGGAATTGAGCAAAGAAACATCCGCTTCGACCCGCAAAGCGCTATCGAAGCGGACGATATGGACGGCGCTGTGCTTTCTTTCGCCGTTTGAGGTGGCCCCGTCCGGGCAGCATGGCAAGCTGCTTTGGCACTTCAGCCTGCAACGCCGTAATGCGTTACATCTGCTTTGGCTTGAATGTGGCGCAGACGGTGTCGGCGCACATTGTGGCGTACGACGGGCCGATAGCCACACGCTCGGCGGTACAGTAGTTGTCGCCGTCGTGATAGGCGCAGTTTACAACGTCACAGGAAATACCGCGGATATGTTTTGGCGGTTTTCTGTCGGTACGTTGAATCGTCGAATCGTAAAATTCGTCGAAAATACCCATTAAGCCGTTACCTCATTTCTTATTATAAGTCAAATTGTTTCATTACGGCGTTTGCGTTATTATTGTGCGCTGAGCAGGCTTAAAATATGCAGGCAGTATAAATGCGGGCGCGGAGTTACATTATAATCATTAAGGAAAATTACGGCGAAAGGGGACCTTTGTTTACGTGGCAATATATGCACTGGCTGACACGCACCTTTCGCTGTCGGTCGACAAACCCATGGATGTTTTCGGCAGCCGCTGGAAATGCTATATTGCAAAACTTGAGAATGCCTGGAAAAAAGCGGTTTCCGACGATGACACCGTGGTCATACCCGGCGACATTTCATGGGCGATGAACTTAAAAGAAGCAAAAGCAGACCTTTTGTTTCTTGACGCACTTCCGGGCAAAAAAATCATTTCACGCGGCAACCATGATTATTGGTGGGACACCGTTAAAAAGCTGACCGAGTTTTTTGAAAAAAACGAAATCAAAACTATCAGCTTGCTTCATAACAACGCTTATATTGTGGAGAACATACTTATAACGGGCACGCGAGGCTGGTATCCGGACGAAAAAAATGCGCCGCCCGAAGCCGATCATTCTAAAATAATCGCGCGCGAAGCCGGCAGGCTGACGCTCAGCGCCGAGGCGGGGCAAAAGCTGGTGAGCGCGCTGCCGCCGCAAGAGGCAGAGAAGATAGTTAAGTGCACGTTTATGCATTTCCCGCCGGTTTTCCGCGACTATGTGTGTCGAGAAATAGTCGATGTCCTGCACCGGTATGAAATAAAGCGGTGTTACTATGGGCATATCCATGGGGTTTATGACATGCCTGCCGTCAGAGAGCTTGAGGGCATAGAATTTATCCCCATCGCCGCAGATTACCTTAATTTCACCCCGCTGCGCATCAACTGACGCCGCGGCGTGGCGACAGGAAATAGTATAATAACGTATTGTTAACTGTTTCGTTATTGACATCCTGTATCAAAACAGCTACAATATTGTGATACAATATATAACTGACAAGAATCCGACCCAAGGAGAATAAAAGAGAAGATGAGTCTTAAGAATACGACCACGCCGGAAAAGAACGTGGTTGAACTTGAAATCTCGATTGACCGCGAAACATTTAAAGCCGCGGTTGACGATGCTTTTAAGAAGAGAGCGTCGAGTATTGTGGTGCCCGGATTCCGCCGCGGCAAAGCTCCGCGCGGTATAATCGAAAAAATGTACGGCAAGGGCGTGTTCTACGAAGACGCACTGGAAGTCGTCGTGCCGGCAGCGTTCAGAGAGGCACTGGAAGAGTCGGGCGAAAAGCCTGTCAGCCGTCCCGAGTATAATGTTACGGAGGTCGGCGACGACGGTGTGGTGTTTACGGCCCGGTTTTATGTTAAGCCCGAGGTTACAATTTCTCAGTATAAGGGACTTGAAGTTGAAAGATTGATAGTTCCGGTCACCGACGAGATGGTCGACGGAGAGATTGAGCGCGTTCGCAACCGCAACGGGCGCGAGATTGAGGTGACAGACCGCCCCGCAGCCGAAGGTGACACGGTTGATATAAACTATACAGGCAAAATCAAGGGCGAGGATGAGCCGTTTGAGGGCGGAACCGCGGAGCACTACAGACTGAAACTCGGTTCCGGCGCGTTTATCCCCGGCTTTGAATCGCAGATTGTGGGCCATAATACCGGCGACGAGTTTGAAGTTGAGGTAACATTCCCGGAAGATTATCACGCAGAAGAGCTTGCCGGCAAGCCCGCAGTGTTTTCAGTAAAGCTCAACAGCATCAACTATGTCGAGCTGCCGGAGCTTGACGACGAGTTTGCAAAAGACGTTTCAGAATTTGACACGTTTGATGAATATAAAGCCGATGTCAGGGCGAAAATCGAGAAAGCACATGATAACGCAGCCGAAATGGGCGTAAGCGAAAGGCTGGCCGACATGCTTGTTGCCAACATGGAGGCCGATATTCCCGTCTGCATGATAGACGACGAGGTAGAAGAAGGTCTGCGCCAGTATGAAAACCGCATGCGCGCACAGGGCATTTCGCTTGACATGTATCTCAAGTACACCGGCACCACGCTCGAGCAGCTGCGCGAAGAATTGCGTCCGCGCTCCGAACGTCAGGTCAAGGTTCGCCTCGCGCTCGAAAAGATTGCGGAGCTTGAAAACATCGTAGTCAGCGAAGAAGAGCTTGAAGCAGAGTTCAACGACATTGCCACGACATACGGCGTTGATGTCGAGGAAGTCAAAAAGAGCATCGACAGAGATATTATCGAAAGCGACCTGAAGCTGCGTGCGGCAATGAAGCTGGTGCGTGACAATGCCGTTGTGACCGACAAAATAGACGACCCCTCAACGCACAAGCACGACCATGACCATGAACATGGCGAAGATTGTGACTGCGAGGACAGCTCGGACGAGGCTTCGCCCGAGGACACGGAAAATTAACCGCAAAAAGAAAGAAGAATAATAATCCGCTCACTTAAATATAAATCGCATAAAGCGGGCGGTTTGGTAAACCAGAACGAAAGAGAGGTAAGAAATATGCCACTTGTTCCAACCGTAATAGAAACCACAAACCGTGGAGAGCGCGCATACGATATATACTCGCGTCTGCTTAACGACAGGATTGTATTTCTTGCCGACGAGGTTAACGACACCACCGCCTCGCTGGTGGTAGCACAGCTTTTGTTTCTCGAACAGCAAGACCCCGACAAAGACATCAGTTTGTATATAAACAGCCCCGGCGGTTCCGTAACGGCCGGATTGGCCATATATGATACCATGAACTATATCAAGTGCGACGTTTCGACTATTTGTGTCGGAATGGCGGCAAGCATGGGCGCATTCCTGCTTGCGGCCGGCACAAAGGGTAAACGGTTTGCACTGCCGAACAGCGAAATTCTGATCCATCAGCCGCTGGGCGGCACGAGGGGTCAGGCGTCGGACATAAAAATCCACGCGGACCATATATTGAGAACGCGTGACAAACTCAACAAAATCCTTGCCAATAATACCGGCAAGCCAATCGAGGTTATCGAGCGCGACACCGACCGCGACTACTTCATGACCGCGGAAGAAGCGCTTGAATACGGCCTCATCGATAAAGTAATAGAAAAGAGAGCATAACCGACATGCCAACAAGCAACCGCGGAGGAACGCGTGGGTCGGGCGGGTCAGGACAGCTGCAGTGCGATTTTTGCGGACGCAACGAATCGCAGGTAACTTTCCTGATCCCCTCGATTACCGGCCTCTATATCTGTAACAACTGTCTCGACGCCTGTAACCAAATAGTAAGCGAACACACTCAGCTGGGTGGCAGCCAGTCGAATAAGAAACTCGGGCTGACGCTCGAAACACTGCCGAAGCCTGCAGAGCTCAAAGCCATCCTCGACGAGCATGTTATCGGTCAGGACGCCGCCAAAAGGGCGCTTTCTGTGGCTGTTTATAACCACTACAAGCGGATCCTGCAGCTTCCGCCTCCTTCGGCGCGAGGTTCAAAACAGCAGAAAAAATCTGACGGTGTCGAGATACAAAAGAGCAATGTTTTGCTGATAGGGCCTACCGGAGTAGGCAAGACTTATCTGGCACAAACGCTGGCAAAAACACTGAAAGTGCCGTTTGCCATCGCCGACGCGACCACATTGACCGAAGCCGGCTATGTGGGTGAGGACGTCGAAAATATCCTGCTGCGCCTGATTCAGGCGGCGGATTTTGACATCGAGCTCGCCGAGCGCGGAATAATATACATCGACGAGATAGACAAGATTTCGCGCAAGAGCGAAAACCGCTCTATTACCCGCGACGTCTCGGGCGAGGGCGTTCAACAAGCGCTTTTGAAAATCCTCGAAGGCACGGTTTCGAATGTGCCTCCTCAGGGTGGACGCAAGCATCCGAACCAGGACTTTATTCAGATCAATACCGAGAACATCCTGTTTATATGCGGCGGAGCGTTTGATAACCTGGAGGATATTATAGTTAAACGCAAGGGCAAATCACTTATCGGTTTCACAAGCGAAATAAAGAGCAAAGAGGAGCGCCGCCAGCAGAACCTGCTGCGCGATGTTGTACCGCACGATATTATCAAGTACGGTCTTATACCCGAGCTTGTCGGTCGACTGCCGGTGATAGTGACGCTTGACAACCTTGACCGCGACGCGCTGATAAGCATTTTGACAGAACCGAAAAACTCGCTCGTCAAACAATATAAAAAGCTGTTTGCGATGGATAATGTCGAGCTCGAGTTCACGCAGGAAGCGCTTGAGAAAATCGCAGACCTTGCAATCGAGCGCAACACTGGCGCACGCGGACTGCGGGCTATTATGGAGCATATAATGCTGGACATTATGTACGATGTCCCGTCGCGCCCCGAGATTGAGCGCGTGATAATCACAGCAGGAGCCGTGGACAAATCCGAGCCTCCCCAGTTTATCATGCGCACAAGCGAAGCCAGTGAAGAAGCAGTTTAAAAGTGAAATAAAAAGCGGTATGCCAAGCGAGGCATACCGCTTTTGTTTTTGCGCACATAGATCTTTACAGGAGCTTTCACCGACTTTGTAATATGTATTGACATTCTGTTGGATCTCATGGAAGTAGGCAGCCTGCGTCTTTTCTTGTCATTTGGTATTCAATCCAATCAAGAATTACAC
>DGDL01000061.1 GCA_002385415.1 Clostridiales bacterium UBA3953 | reverse complement strand
CAGATAAGCATGCTCGGGGCCGACCGACGGATAGTCAAGCCCGCTCGCCACCGAGTAAACGGGGTCGGGCTCTCCTTTTTTTTGGCTTTGCAGCAGCATTGACTCAAACCCGTGCAAGATACCGCGCTTGCCGTAAGTTATCGAGGCGGCATGTTCGCCCACTTCCGGGCCGCGTCCGAGCGGCTCGACACCATAAAGTTCGACAGGCTGGTCAAGGAATCCGGCAAACAGTCCCATCGCGTTGGAACCGCCGCCGACACATGCGACAGCCGCGTCCGGCAGCTCGCCGGTCATCTCGATAAACTGGTCGCGCGCCTCAAAACCGACGACCGCCTGGAAGTCGCGCACCATCATCGGGAACGGATGCGGGCCGACGACCGAGCCTATGCAGTAAATAGCGGTCTCGTACTCTTTCAGATACGCCTCAAACGCAGCGTCGACCGCCTCTTTCAACGTTTTGAGCCCGTGGGACGCCGGAATCACCCTCGCGCCGAGCATACGCATGCGCGTGACGTTGGGCGCCTGTTTTGCAATGTCAACCTCGCCCATATAAATGTCGCACTCGAGGCCAAAGTATGCCGCTGCGGTCGCAAGCGCAACGCCGTGCTGGCCTGCGCCAGTCTCGGCAATCAGCTTCTTTTTGCCCATGAACTTGGCAAGCAAGCCCTCTCCCATGCAGTGGTTGAGCTTGTGCGCGCCAGTGTGGTTGAGGTCCTCGCGCTTGAGGTAAATCTGCGTCTTGCCGATGAGGTTTGATAGTCGCTCACAGTGGTAGACCGGTGTGGGCCTGCCCTGAAACTCGCGGCGGATGCGACGCAGCTCCTCTATAAATTTGGTGCTGTGGCAAATAGTTTTGTATGCGTCGGTTATCTCCTTGAACGCGGGCTCAAGCTCCGGCGGGAGATATGCGCCGCCGTAGACTCCGTAGCGCCCGTCCTTGTCGGGGAAGGTTTTAAGATAATTTGTAAAGTCGCGGTATGTTTTTTTGTCTGACATCTCCGTGTCTCCTTGTTAGTATATTCAAATTAATTTCTAAATCAAAAAATCCCTGTCCTGAAAATCTCAGGACAGGGATCGTGCGATCTCTGCGGTACCACCTGAATTGGCGGCAAAAGCCGCCCACTCTGCAGCGTACTCCGCGCGCGGCACAGCCCTGCCGGCGCTTTTATACACCCTCCGGATGATAACGGCCGGATTCCGTCGACGTTTACTTGCCGGACAGCCATCCGGCTTTCAAGCCGCCCTCATGAGCCCATTCGCATATCGTGCCGCGACGGAACTCGCACCAACGTCCGCTCTCTGAGCGCGGCCGCGATATGTTACTTCTCTCATTCACAGGTTTGATGTATTTAGGGCGATTATATCACCAAAATTTCGATTTGTCAAGCGGGTGCGACAATTTTTTTGCCCGCAATTTTTAATCTGCGGTGATAAGCACTGCCGACGAAGGCGCAATCTCGACAGAGTATGTGCCGTTCGCATCGCGCTCGAGCACCGCATTGCCATTACCACTATATGCGCGAACCATGCGCTCGCCGCCGACGCGGAAGGTCACGCGCTGCGAGGCGGGAGCTTTGTCGAGCGGGTCATTTGCCGCGCATACAAACAGAGCGCGAGAGTCTCCGCCGCGGGCAACCATCTCACCGACAACAAGGCTGCCGCCATCCGGGTCGCGAACATCAAAGAAAACGCCCGTATCAAGCGAGGCAATGGGCTTTTGGTTTACTCCCTCCAAAAACGGCGAGCGGTCAAAGCCGACAAGATGGGTCGATACCCTGCGATATTTCATATACGGCACGCCGAGCGTCTTGATTTCGGCGTTGACGGTTTTCATCTTCTCATACTGCTCGGTTTTGTTGCCCTGTGAGTCGAGCACTTGATTGTGCCACCAGCCTGCTGTGTAACAGGCCCATATAATGTTTTCGGCGCCGAACGCCATCGCAGAAAACGCCTGAAAACGCAGACGGTTTTCGCTTGTCCACTCCTCGGGCCGGCTCGAGTTGACCTGAAGCACAATCCACATCGAGCGGCCGGTACGCAGGCAGGCGTCGGACACTATGCGCAGGTTCTCATAAGCGCCGGCGACCGAGGCCGAATACATGTAAAAGTCATAGCAAATGTAATCGGTCGGGACGCACTCGCAATATCGCTTTATGTGCTCTTCATATGTAGGCGTGCCAAGCTGGTTTACTCTCTCCACATCGTCGGTTTTCGCAACCGAGGCATAGTTGGGATAGAGGTTCAGATAGGCAAACTGCCGCGGAAAGCGCGTGTTTACCAGATCGATTACCTTGCCGTAATGCGGAAAATCGAGCGCGGACGGCTCGTCGCCCGTATCGATTCCCCAAATCGCCGGATGGTCGACAAATTTCCTTGCAGCCTCCTCGTATTTTTCGAGGGGGTTTTTCTCTGCCATTGTGCCGGCATTGTGGCCGTCGCCGCCCCACCATCCGGGCAGTATTCCGGATACAATCGCGCCGACACCGTACTTTTCAAACAGGTCAAGTGCTGTCTCTTATACACATCT
>DGDL01000014.1:8702-15826 GCA_002385415.1 Clostridiales bacterium UBA3953 | reverse complement strand
CACGCTTGCAAGCAGGACAAACACAACGCCGACCGCGATAAAAATATTCTGGCGCATGTTTCTTGCCGTTGCTTTCGACAGTCCCAGTGCATGGGGCAGCCGGCCGATATCCGAGCTCATGAGCACGACGTCCGAGGTTTCAATTGCGACGTCGGTTCCGCTGCCCATCGCGATGCCGATTTGTGCCAAAGCAAGAGAGGGGCTGTCGTTTACGCCGTCGCCTACAAATGCGACGATATGCCCGTTTTTAATAAGCTCGTCAATATACGCCGCTTTGTCTTCGGGCAGCATGTTGCCGTTAGCCTCACTAAGCCCGAGCTCGCGCGCGACAAGGTCAACCGTTCCTTGGTTGTCGCCGGATAAAACGACAAGATTTTTCACGCCTAGCCGCCTCAGCCTTTGCAGCACTTTTTGGACGCCCGGACGGATAGTGTCGCGGATGCCCATAAGCGCTGCGATTTCGCCGTCTATGGCCGTCAGCACGATTGAGCTGCCCTGCGATTCGAGACGGGAAATATCGGCCTGTACAGCGGATGGCAATGCGACACCCTCGCGCTCCATCAGCGCAGCATTTCCGACCGCAACTTTGCTGCCATCTACAGTTGCGACAATACCGCCGCCTTTGATAACATCGGTTTTTTCGACCGGATAAAGCGTCGTTGTGCCGATGTGCTGGACAATGGCTTTGGCCAATGGATGGTCTGATTCGCTTTCAACGCTTGCAAGATAGTCGAGCGTTTTGCCGCCGCTCTCTTTGTAGATTATCGCGTCGGCAACTTTGGGGCTGCCTATTGTCAGCGTGCCGGTTTTATCGAACACGATTGTATCGACGCGGCTGAAATCGCCTATTACCTCGCTGCCTTTGAGCAGCACACCGTGCCGCGCGCCGTTTCCGATTCCCGCCACGTTTGAGACGGGGACGCCGATAACCAGCGCGCCGGGGCAGCCGAGCACAAGTATTGTTATGGCAAGCTCGATGTCTCGCGAGATAGCCCACACAATAATCGCGAGGACCAAAACTGCGGGCGTGTAGTATTTTGAAAATCTGTCAATAAAGCGCTCGGTTTTGGATTTCGAGTCCTGCGCCTCTTCCACAAGCTCGATGATTTTACCGAAAGTGGTGTCTTCGCCGACACGCTCGGCAACAATCTGAAGCGTGCCGTTTTCAAGTATAGTGCCGGCATAAACGCGCGCGCCTTTTTCTTTTTCAACCGGGACAGGCTCACCGGTGATGCTCGCTTCGCTGACATGTCCCTCGCCCGATATGACGGTGCCGTCGACCGGGACTTTCGCACCTGTCTTGACCAGCAGAATGTCGCCTGGCTCAACCTCGTCGACGTCCACTTCTTCAAAGCTGCCGTCTTCGGTTTGTTTGAGAGCGCTGTCGGGCGCCATTTCGACCAGCTCTTTGATTGCGGAACGGGTTTTGTTCAGCGTGCGCTGCTCAAGATAGGCACCGAACAGAAACAGAAAGGTGACAATTGCAGATTCTTCGAGATTTTTGATAAACAGCGCTCCGATAACAGCGATGGTCACAAGCACCTCGATTGAGACGACTTTTACTTTGAGAGCCTGATATGCCTGAATAACAACAGGCAAAACTCCAAGTATCGAGGCTGTGCCAAATGTTATGACAGCCGTAATCTCGCTTTGAAATGCGAATTTGCCGATAAATCCGGCGGCTATCAAAACCGCGCAAATAAAAGCAATTTGGTTTTTCCTTTTTAATATAAATCTCTGCAAAGTGTCACCATCTTTCCTTAAATCATTAAATCAGTCACTCGTGATACGCTCGGTCAAGCTCGGCCAGCATTTTATACACCGCTTCAAAGGTTTCGCAAACGTCGTCGGGGACGGTGTAGTTATTTGTAGTTTCTCTCAACTTCGCAAATTCATCGGATAAGTCTGCGCCGGGCTGCGATGATTTGTCAAGGATAGACTCGGTCAGTTGGCGCACGGTGTGAAATTCCGGATGATGCTTGCCGTGCACCCTGTCCACGACGGGAACGTACATTTTCAGTTTGTCGACATGCTTTTTCAGTGTATTGCCAAAGATTTTGTTCATCGCTTTTACCTCCGGGTTTATTCTTGCCGAAAACCGCACACGCAATTACAAATTTCTTTTGTCTATGGGTTGCGTCAGCTTTTTTAGGCTCCATCAACTATTATTATAAATAAAAAAGGCAAATTTGTATGTTGTAATTGCAACGGCATGGCAATATTATGCAGATTGATTTTCTATCTACCTTTTTTACAGCATGCAAAACAGCACCGGCGATTGATTTTTGCAGGTTTTCTGCTCCGAATGCAGACAACCAATAAACCGGCAAGACGTGTTAGGGTAAAAAGAAAACCGGCTGTCCGACCGGTTGGCCAGACGCCGGTTATCGGTTAATTTTCGGGTTCTTCCGGCAAGTATAGCTCATAGACAAGCTGTATTTTCTTGTTTATCGCCTTTTCTTTTCGTTTGTAATCCGAAATTATGTCGGGATTTCTTTCAACAACATGGAATCTGAACAGATATGGCAGGTACTCCATATACACGCCGTACATGAACGAAAAGTCAAAAACGGCATTTTCAACGACAAGATCAACCATCTCGGCGGTTTTCTCGTCCTGCGAATACTTATTTTTCATAGCCACGTCGTAGAATACGGGATAAACATTGTAGTATGTGTCGGCTGCAAGCGCTTCGGTTATAATGCCGACAAACTCGGTGTCCTCAACAGTTTTGGGGATCTGCCAAATAGTATACCCGTCTATGACAAGGCTCCTGTATTTTTTCTGGTTTTCATCCCATTTGGGAAGCGGTATTATGCTGTATGGATTTTCCATCTCCCGCAGCTCGAAAAAGGCGTTCATCAGATATGTGGGGAAGAAAACAATTTTATCATCTATAAAATATGTATGGTCGTTATATGTCCCGCCACCTTCGTATATGATGCCGCCGGGATTGACGTGAAACAGGTCTATGATTTTCTCGAGTGCCGTAACCGTGCGTTCGTTTATATACTCGACCGTTATATACCCGTCGCTGTCTTTCCCGGTGAGCTTTATATCAAATGCGGCCGGCCAAACGTCGTATGAAACCGGCTTGCTGGCACCGATTCCGTATCTGTCCTCTATATCACGCCTGCCGTTGCCGTTGAGGTCGGCATACATGCCCGAAACATATTCGGACAGCTTGTCTATTGTCCAGCTTCCGCTTTTCACAAGGTCATAAAGCATGTCCTGCGTTATGCCATGGTCTTCGGCGGCTTTGACATTGTAGAACATCGACTCGGTATACTGCATGTATGTGATGGCAAGCGTACCGGTCAGACCGTAAAGGATGCCGTTTATAGTGGCGTTGTCGTTGATTTCGGAGTTCCACCAGGGCTTTGAGGTGTCGATATAATCCACCTCGAGCCAGTTGCGCAAAACGCGCGCCGACGCAGACATGTAAAGCAGATACACATAACAGCCGAACAGGTCATAGGCGTCGTCACCGGCTCTGACGCTGTTTACAAGCTGTTCGTAGCAGGTGTCCGGAATGTCGCTGATGGGGATTGCCGTTATCTCGACATTAAACCTTTCGGATATGCGGGCGTTGCGGTAGAAAATGGCATCGTCGGTCACTTCGCCGGTCAGCTCTGTAAATATTTCGTATTCGGCAGGCGTGCGCACGCCTACCCGGAACTTGCGGCCATCGAAGTTTTTTTGGGGAAGATCGTCTCCAACAGTGGTTTCTTCTTCCACAAAGTCTGAATTCGCGTTTTGCGATAAATCGGATTTGCCGCCGGTATCCCCCGCCGCCGAGCAGGAAGCGCATATAAACAGGACAGCGGCAACGGCAGCAGATAAAAACCTATTTATGCGGTTCATAGACGCTCCTTTATTTTATACTGCATTACGGAATCAAAAGTGTTTTGATGATCCTGCCTGCAGCAGCATCTTCAAATGCGAGGTTGATGTCCGTTACTTTATACTCGCTTGCAAGCGTTCGAACGGTTGCGAGGGTATCCGGGTTTGCGCATATAAATTTGAGATAGTCTTCAATGTCAGAAACCGAGTATTGCGAAGAGCCGAATATCTGCAGCGCTTTGAAAGTTATAAGCTGCGGCATTATGTCCGCCTTGCCGCTGTTTGAATATTGGCCGGGCACAAGGTAAACGCCGCGGTTTCGCAGAAATTCAAGTCCCTGGCACAGTGCCTGCGGGTTGCCGGATGCTTCGAAAACAAGGTCGGCGCCAAGTCCTCCGGTAAGCTCGAGCACGCGGTTATTTATGTTCTCGACATTATCGCGCTCGAGGCAGAAGACCTCGGTCGCGCCGAGCTTTTTGGCAAGTTCGACCCGATTTTCGTCATAACCGTGCGTGATGGCTGCAATGTTTTTCAACCCCAGCGACGCGAGATACATCACAGCGAAAAATCCGACCGGGCCGAGTCCCTGCACGACCGCCGTAGTCATTTTCGGGATTTGGCAGTTTGCGCGCTCGGCAAGCCTGAAGGCGTGCATAACCGTCGGCCCGGCGCAGGAAAAGATGCAGACGGTCTTCGGGTCAAGCTCTGCCGGTATCTTTATCAAATTTTTCACCGGCGAGTAGTTATACTCGGCAAAACCCCCGTGGAAATGCGGCGGCGTTTCGGGGTCGCCGGCATTGGTAAGCCCCATCTTCACGCAGTTTGCGTCGTCGCCTTCGGCGCAGAGCAGGCACCCGCCGCAAGGGCAGGCGATGTATACGATGACATGGTCGCCCGGGGAAATGCCGTATTTTTCGCTGTCTTGGTCCGACAGCTCAAGCACTTTCCCGATAAACTCGTGGCCGGGTATGGTCGGGGTGCTCACCGGTATTTTCCCGCGGTGGATGTGTATATCGGTGCCGCATACGCCGCTTGCAACAAGCTGAAGTTTTGCCATGCCCTGCGGCGGGGGCACAAGCTCATACTCGCGAATCTCAAAGGGTTGATTTACACCTGTCATTACAGCAGCTTTTGCAAAAGCCAATTTATGCACCTCATTTCACTTTTTTGTTTTTTAAAATGTCCTAACCTTGCTTGGCTATTTTAAAAATTAGGTCCTTCCAAGTGTAATGTAACAACACGACGGCTCTAACCGGGACGAAAAGGCATACTCTTTGCGGACCGGTTTTCTTGCCAAAAGGTGTTTTGCGAGAAAAGGCTGTTTTATCAGCCGTGCTCGGTGCGTTTTAAAATATCCTCCTGCACTCGCCTGTCAAGCGTGATATAATAGGCACTGAAGCCCGAAACCCGGACGACAAGATTCTTATATTTCTCGGGATGGTGCATCGCGTCTATAAGCATGTTGCGTGAAACAGAGTTTATCTGTATTTCCTGTCCGCCCCGACTCATGTAAACTTTTATCATCGCAAGCAGCTTTGCGCGCAGCTCGTCGCTGCTGAACATTTCGGGGCTGTATTTTTGGTTTACGACCGTCCCGCACGAAACTTTTGTGTAATCGGGTTTGGACACCGACAGTATAACCGCCGTCGGGCCGCTTTTGTCCATGCCGTGCATGGGTGAGGCGGCGTCGCTGATCGGCTCGCCGCGCATGCGGCCGTCCGGAGTGGCGGCAATTTCGGCGCCCGCGGGAATGTTGGATACATTGGAGGCAATAGCCGTATATATCGCGCCGCCGTCGGGTGTGCGGTATTTCGAGAAAATCTCGTCGTGCACATCGACATACCAAACGGCGTATTTATCGACAAAGTCGTTGTCGTTGCCGTATTTGGGGGCATCAAGCAGCATTCGCCGCAGCTCTTCATAGCCTTCAAAATTCGCCGAAAGCGCGTCGCGCAGCTCCGCCGGTGTGACGGCATTTTTACTATATACAACCTCTTCAATCGCCGCGAGCGAGTCGGCAAATGTGCCGATACCCATGCAGCCGGCGCCGTGCACCGAAGGATACAGCGCACCGCCGTCGTTTATGTCAAGCCCGCGCTCTATGCAGCAGCGGCAGAAACAAGAAAGAAACGGCTGGGTATAGTGTATTCTGTTATACCGGTCGTTTTCATTGCGGAAACGCGCAATATACTCGGCCGCGCCGAATTCCATTTGCTTTCTCAGCGCCGCAATGAATTTTTCCATCGAGTCAAGCTCCTGCGGCTCCCCGGTCCTCGGCCCCATCTGCACGCCGGTCAGCATGCAGCGCCCGTTGTTTAGCGCAAGCTCTATATATTTGGGCGAGTTGTAGCGTCCGTCCGACCATGGCGGCTGTTTGCCGGGTATAAAGTTTTCGATGCAGCCCACCATGCAATAGTCGCGGCTGTCCTCTATGCTGTAGCCGTGGCGGTGCAGCGCAGGGATGTTGACCTCGTCGTTCATGAGCGCAGGATAGCCAAGACCCGTTCCAATGCTCTGCAGGCATAAATCAATGAAGTCGTCCGGGATACCGTCGTACAGGCGAGCCGAAAGGTTGGGACCCGGTATATTGCAGTTTTTGACTGCCTCGAGGATAATGTACGACAGCTCATTTACCGCGCCGCTGCCGTCTCGCGCCCGCCCGCCTATAGCAATGTTGACGACGTCGTCACCGCCAAACAGGCGCATCTCGCCAATTTTGTAAAGCGTGCATTCCATCAGCTCGAGTGCCATCTCGCGCGTCAGCCGGCCTGCTTCGATGTCGCGGCGATAAAAGGGGTAAAGATACTGGTCGAGGCGGCCGAGCGCCATCGCATACCTGCCCTCGTACACAAATGCTATATGCGCAAGCCAGACGAGCTGCAGTGCTTCTCTGAATGTTTCGGGCCGTTCGTACGACAACTTTTTGCAAATATGCGCGATCTCGTGTAGATTCCTTTTGTCGGCAGGATCGGACACCTCTACAGCCTTTGCCTCCGCTGCCTCGCCGTAGCGGTATATCATTTTACCGAACGCACGCATCGAAATCTCGGCGGCGCGCAGGAATGTGAGCTTCTTTTTCGCGTCTGGGTCGTGTTTGTGGGCTTCTTTCGACTTTTCGATTTTTTCGAGCGTGCCGCACACTCCATCCTCAAGGAAAGTTGTGTAGTCGGGCGCGAAGTGGTCGGCGTTGGTCCAGAAGTGGTTTGAACCGTAGCTGCCGACAATGGAGGACGCTCTTGAAAGCGTCGCGTCGGTAAGCTCGGGGTCGTCCGACATGCGCC
>DGDL01000014.1:0-8676 GCA_002385415.1 Clostridiales bacterium UBA3953 | reverse complement strand
GAAGTGGTCGGCGTTGGTCCAGAAGTGGTTTGAACCGTAGCTGCCGACAATGGAGGACGCTCTTGAAAGCGTCGCGTCGGTAAGCTCGGGGTCGTCCGACATGCGCCCGCGGATAGAGCCGGCGACAAGGTCATTTTTATAAATAAACGGCTCGTGACGTGTGAAAAGCGACTCTACTGCGTGCGCCCTTGCTATCGGCACCTCGTCGTCAAAATGCTCGCAGTACCCGAGATACATAAGATACTGTGTTACAGGTTTGCTTTTGAGCGGTATGCTCGCTATTTCTTCTTTCAGCAAATCAAGGCGTTTCATAAAACCGCGACCTTTCGGATATTGTGGGTATTCGGCGAAAGCCGGAGACTTGTTTCCAATGTCAGTATAGCAAAAATTTGAAATAATGCCATGCAGAATATTGCACAATCTGGACAATTTTGTTACTATTAGGATGAAAGAGTTTTAGTTAAGCGGAAGGCAAGCTTGATGAAATACAGTAAAATTCTAATAAAACAGCTTCCCCGGGTAATGTTTGCCCATGGCTATAAAACGCAGCGCTATGATTTTTTCTTTGCTCCGGCGGCGGGCATGCTTGAGATAACGTATTTCGAGCAAGGCAGCGCCGTCAGAACTTATGCCGACGGCGAAAAGTGTTTTATCGAGCCGCCGTGCGTTGCGGTCAGCTTTTACGACAGGGCGTTTTCGATGAAAAGCGATGCTCCGCTGCACAGTCACTATACGGTAGGTATAAATTTTGA
Source organism: Clostridiales bacterium UBA3953 (assembly GCA_002385415.1). Lineage (GTDB taxonomy): Bacteria > Bacillota > Clostridia > Oscillospirales > CAG-272 > DTU078. The sequence continues at coordinate 7,924 of DGDL01000014.1, read as the reverse complement.
ATACGAAAAACATCCGATAACAAAAGAGGAGGTCGTGTCGTGCAGCCGCGGGGCAGTTGAAAGGACGGAAAAAGCTAATCTCATGGCTATATTGCCAGACTGTTTTGTGATAAATCAAAACAATGCGGAGATAAAAAATCTTATAATGCGCATTATAAGCGCCCATTCGTCGCACGACAGCACAAAAAATCTGCGCTGTGCGGGTATGCTGCTCGACCTGCTTGCGGAAATAACCGAGCAGAGCGAGCGCGAGGCAATATCCGAAAGCTGTGAGGGGCTTTCGCCGGGCAAAATCATGTATGTCAGGCGCGCAATGCAATATATAACCGATAACTTGAGCCGGAAAATCACGATACGGGAAATAGCCGGGGCGCTGAATATCAGTGAAAGCTATCTATGCAATCTTTTTAGAAGTGTTACGGGTCAGACGATTGGAGGATATATAACAAAAGTAAAGCTGGACAAGGTGGCTGAGATGGTAGCGACAAGCCGCGCAACACTTAGAGAAGCAGGCGAAAGCGTCGGGATATATGACGAAAATTACCTGTCAAGGTTGTTCAAAAAGCACAAAGGGATTACAGTAAGAGAATTTAGAGAAATAAAGGTTCGGAAATAACGCGCAAAAACATTATAAAACGTTGACATGTAATACGGCAAGTTGTACAATTGAAATGGATATAAAACGCATAAGCTCCATAAAATAGCATCGGATTGAAAAGCAAACCCCCTTAACGGAAACAATATGCGCACACCCCCAAATATAAGACATCATTTAAGATGATAATATAAATTTTCACAAAGGGAGTGTAGTCATGACGCATATTAAAGTGCCGACCGTTATAGTTTTTTTACTGATAGCATCCATTCTTGCCGTTTCATGTTCGGAGCAGACGGGCGGAAAGCCCGATTCAAACATTCCAAACAAGATAACCGAGCCACAGGAAACCGATGACCCAAACCCTGAGCCCGAGTTGCCGGCCGAGAAATTTGACGGCTACGAGTTTGCTATTTTGGGAAGACCCTCGGCCGAAGATGTCACCTACAGAGAGCAGTTTTTCGACGCGGATGCCGAAAACGGTGAGCCTGTAAATGATGCCGTGTATAGGCGCAACCTTGCCGCCGAAGAAAAGTTCAACATTACAATATCACATCTTGAAGCCGACCCGGTTGGCGAGATGGCAAGAAAGCTGATTGCTGCAGGCGATGCGGTTTTCGACGTGTTGTGGGAACAGCGTGTGCATATCGGCTCACTTGCGACCGGCAAGATGCTGTACAACATTAAAAACTACCCATATATTGATTACAGCCGCCAATATTGGGACTCAAACTCGATGCGCGAGCTTGAAATTGCGGGAAAACTATATTTTGTCACCTGTGACATAAGCCTCAACAACTTGGCCGGAGCCCGTTTTTTGTATTTTAACAAAGACATCCTCACCGACTTTAGCCTCCCGAACCCGTATGAGCTGGTCTATAAAAACGAGTGGGTACTCGATACATTTTTACAAATGGTTAGAAGCGTATCCCGCGACCTTGACGGCGACGGCGAGATGACAAACAAAGACCAATACGGCATGCTGACAGAGCTGTTTTCAAACGACGGCAACTATCTGTATCTTCTGATCGGTTCCGGCATCCGGTATACCGAAAATGACGAAACGGGTAAACCTGTGCTTGTGCTGATGAACGACAGAACGGTAAGCGTGATGCAGAAACTGATTGAAACTTTGGGAGATACGACTTGTACTATGGAATATACGAAGGTGGCGGCGGGAAGCGACACAAGCGAGTTTTTACATATCTATGATTTTGGACGCTCACGATTTGCTGCCGGTCAATTTTTGTTTGTGCAAAACGGGACAAACGCCGCCCATCAGTTTTCTAACATGGACGCAGATTACGGTATAGTGCCAAACCCCAAGTTTGATTCGTCACAGGAAAGATATTATCACAAACTTGATTTCCACTGCACCGCAATGGGCATACCCGTTTTAGTAACCGAACATGAGCGCACAGGCATGATTCTCGAGTATTTGGCATGGCTGTCAAGCATCAACGTTGTGCCGGCATATTACGAAATAACGATAAAGACAAAACGGTTCCGCGACGATGATGCCTCAAAAATGCTTGATATTGTCAAAGACTCGCTGCAATACGAGGTTTCAGACTGCTTTGCAATCGGTATCGTAGATATGCTGCGCGCAGCGTTTGAATCCGGGAATCTGGCATCGGAATACCAAAAGCAGCAAAAAGCACTACAGTCTAAACTTGATAAAACGTATGAGATGATATTGGAATTGGAGTATTGAGTTTACCAAAATATGCGGTTACCGCAGTTTATATAAAAATAAGATCAACCGGAGGATATGACTATGATTGGAAAATGCCGAACAGGTGTGCTCGGCTTGCAGCGGGCAGGTCGCATGTGCAAAATTCTAAAGTTTGTCGATGACTGCAGGTGCGACATTCTTCATGAAAGTTTCTATATTTGAAAACGATATTTACCAATTGCGTGCAATGAATAAAATAAGAGAGCTTTAAAATGATTTCACACCATGTTTTTGCAGATTTGAAATTACATTCTGATGAGGAACTTGCCAAAATAATCGGCGAAAAAATAACTGAGCGAATTACAATACATGAGTGGCCGCTGTCCTGCGTGCAAAAACTCACTTTAGAAAGCGGTAAGCGCTTGATTTACAAATCACAACTTCCGCCGACAGTTGAGGCAGACTTCTATAAAACTGCCGAAACCGATCTGTTGCCGGCACACAGTGTCATCGGCAAACTCGGCAACTGCGACACAATGCTAATCGATTGGATTGACGCCCCTCTGCTCAGCGAAAAAGCACATGATGCAAATGAACTGGTCCAACACGGAAAGGGTATAATCGCCCGTATTAGTGGCATAAAAGGCGATTTACCTGTATACCTTGATATCGGCTCGCATGGCGCATGGATGAATGTCATGGGGGAAACGACAGGTAAGCTCAGCGAGTTGATTTGTGACGGTCGGTTTAAATTTATCGACCGAAACGTGCCGGAGAAGCTGCTGCAATGGAGCAAAAGCGAAAGTGTACTTGAAGTAATAAACGATTCTCATATCATTCACGGCGACCTTAAAGCGGACCAGGTATTTATGCTCGGCGATGAATATCGAATAATCGACTGGCAGCGGCCATATAGGGCGCCGGCTGAAGTCGACTTGGTATCGCTGCTGGTTGACCGAAAAGTGAGCCCGAACGATTTTGCGAGCAGAGAGGTTATCGGTGTATTTTGGCTTTTGCGCCTGCATTGGGCTGTTGAAGCGCAGTATGCAATATTCCCCAAAAACAAATGGCCGCTTTTTAATAATTGGGCATCCGAAGCGATAAACAATATTTTATCGTAAATAATAGGCTCAAAGGATAGCTCGTTTTCCAGTTAAAAAAGCGTTAATTTCAGTTTTGTCATAGCAGAAGCTAAACAGAATATCGGGGTAATTGAAGGAGAAACTACTATGATGGAAAAATGCCGGATAGGTGTGGTCGGCTTGCAGCGGGGCATGGCTTATGCTCAAAATGCAAGGCTGGTCGACGGACTTGAAGTTACGGCGGTATGCGATTTTGTAAAACCTTATGTTGACCGCGCCGTCAGTGCTCTCGGCGACGGCGTGAAGGGGTTTACCGACTACGACGAGTTCCTCGACTCGGGGCTGTTTGACACGGTTGTGCTTTGCAACTTCTTCCACGAGCATGCCCCACTGGCTATCAAAGCGATGGAGCGGGGCATTGATGTGTTGAGCGAAACCACGCCTGCGATTACAATGCAGGAGTGTGCCGACCTTTGCCGCGCAGTCGAGCGTACTGGCCGCAAGTATATGCTTGCCGAAAATTATCCGTTTTTTGTTACCAACCTCGAAATGAAGCGCCTGTATGAAACGGGCAAGCTCGGACGTGTGCTGTATGCCGAAGGCGAGTATGTGCACCCGTCAAGATCGGAGGAACTCAACTGGCTTGCGCCCGGGCTGCGTCACTGGCGCAACTGGATACCGCGTACATATTATTTGACCCATTCACTTGCACCGCTTATGTATATGACCGGTGAGCGTCTTGTGGCGGTCAATGCCAAAACTGTTCAGGCGCCCGAGCTTTACAGGGGAACGGCTCGCCGCCATGCGGATGCTGCCTCGATTATGATGGTTGAGACCGACAGCGGCGCGGTATTTCGTATCACCGGCTGTGCGGCATGGGCAGGGCATGGAAATACCTACCGGCTGTGCTGCACAAAAGGTTCGGTGGAAAACATCCGCGGAACAAACGAGCTGTTTTTGCACTATAACTCTTGGGCGATGCCTGAAGGGGAAAGCGAGTACCAGCGCTACACGCCGTCCTGGCCGTCCAACGCAGAGCTTGCCGCGAAAGCGGGGCACGGAGGCGGAGATTTCTGGGTTATGTATCATTTCGGTCAGTACATGCTGCATGATATAGAACCTTTCTTTGATGTATACAATTCGGTCGCAATGTCGGCGGTGGCGATACTGGCGCAGCGCAGTGCACTCGAGGGCGGAAAGGAATACCGCATACCGGATTTCAGAAGCGAAGAAGAACGCAAAATTTGTGACGGCGACACAGCCTCGCCTATGCCCGACGAAAACTTGAATGTAACACTTCCAATCTCCCCGTTCGACTATACGCCGGCAGAGAAAGATATAGAAAACGCCAAAGCGGACTGGAAACGCATGGGAGTTGTTGAATACAACTAAATAAAAAATCAAATTAAGAAATGCTCTGACACGTTCCTGATAAAACGTGCAGAGCGTTTTTAATTTTACCAAGGAATTGGCAGTTAAAATTGTGCAATTAACCAAAAATTATGTGCTCGATAATTGCTCTAAATACCATAAAACACATATAAGTAAAATGTAAATATGATGTTAACAAGGTGCTATGAAGCCTATATAATTAGGTAGGCAAATTGTTTAAAATGGGTTTATTTAAAATTTACCCTTCCGAGATAAATTAGTTTAAATTTATGATTTATTAACAGACTTGTTATATGGTATAATTGATGTTGACTGCGCTTTTTCATATTGATATCCGGTATAAATTTTTGAATATTAAAAAAGAAGGTGATAGTTTGTGCTAAAATTGCTTTTGTCCAAGCTCAAGGAATCATCTTTTTCGGTGATTCCTATTATTTTGTTGGTTCTGTTTCTAAATTTTACAATCGCACCATTGCCTAAATGGAGTGCAATTCTGTTATTAGCAAGCGCTTTTACTATAATTTTAGGAATAGCGCTTTTTAATTTGGGCGTTGATATATCGCTTATTCCAATTGGCCAACATATCGGCTCCGCACTGGTTAAAAATAAAAAGCTTTGGCTTATTATAATTTTAACTTTGTTTATAGGAATTTTTATAACGATGGCGGAGCCTGACTTGATAGTGCTTGCGGGGCAAATTAACGGGGTGCCCGACAGCGTTTTTATAATGAGCGTATCGATTGGTGTGGGCTTGGCGCTTGTCGTGGCATTTTTAAGAATTTTGTTCCAGGTACGACTTTCATACATACTGATTGTCTGCTATTTAGCGGCATTCGCATTGTCCTTTTTCACCGGTAAAGATTTTCTTTCAATTGCCTGGGAGTCGGGAGCGGTGACTACCGGCCCGATAATGGTTCCTGTGGTAATGGCTCTTGGACGCGGCCTCGCCTCTGTGCGCGCCGATAAAACTTCGGAAGAGGACAGTTTCGGGCTTGTCGCGCTTGGACTTATCGGCCCGATTATATTGGTTCTGCTTTTAGGCATGTTTTATACTCCGTCAGGTGGAAGTGCGCTGGTGGTCCCCGAAATAAATTCGCTTTCGGATATTGGATTGCTTTATGTCACAAACTTTCCTGTGTACATGAAGCAAGTTGCGATTGCGCTGTTGCCGATACTGCTTACCTTTGCAATATTTCAAATTGTAAGAATTAAATTAAAAATCAAAGAAGTATTGAAAATTTGTGTGGGCACAGTTTATACTTATATAGGACTTGTTTTGTTTTTGACAAGCGTAAATATAGGATTTATGCCTGCCGGATACCAGCTCGGAGGCGAGCTGTTTGTCAAAAACAGCGGCTTGATATTAATCTTGGTAGGTATGGCAATCGGTTACTTTGTGGTTGCTGCCGAGCCGGCGGTGTTTGTGCTAAAAAGACAGGTTGAAGAGGTCACAAGCGGAGCTATTTCGGCAAAAGCAATGGGTATTGGGCTTTCGGTCGGTGTGGCGGTATCGGTGGGTTTGGCAATGGTGCGCGTGCTTACCGGACTTTCGCTGCTTTATATCGTAATCCCGGGATATTTGATTACGCTTGTTTTGACGTTCTTTGTGTCCAATCTATTTACCTCAATCGCCTTTGACTCTGGAGCGGTGGCTTCCGGCCCGCTGGCTGCAACATTTATGCTTCCGTTGGCTATCGGGGCTGCCGAAGCAAATGGCGGCAACATTTACACCGATGCGTTCGGAATCGTAGCGCTCGTGGCGCTTACGCCGGTTATAACGCTACAGCTTTTCGGTGTGGTCGCTGCGATTAAATCCAAAAGAGCACAGAGAGATATGGTGGTTCCGGTTGTGGAGGATACAATTATCGAGCTGGAATACTCATCTCACGAAAATGGCAAAGAAGTTCACGCAAATGGCAGTGCTGAAGAATCATGTGACAGTTCCGGGGTTGACGTGGAAAAAGGTCTGTCTGCACAAGTGGCCGACAGACGCTAACTGCCTGTTTATTGGCAGTATAGGAGGGAGGAGCATGGATGGCAAGTCGATCTAATGTCAGACTTGATGCGCTGATAACGATTGTTGACAGCAGCCTTGAGGATATTGTAACGGATGTCTTTAAAAGCAGCGATTTTCCGATGCTGCTGCTCACGCACGGGAGAGGTTCGGCAAAGTCTGACATATATGAGATTCTCGGTTACGGCGGGCCGAAAAAAACAGTGGCGATAAACGTGCAAACGCACAATATGACAAAATACCTGCTCAAGAAAATCAGCGATCGTATTAATTTTGGAAAACCGGGCACTGGAATTGCGTTCAGTATATGTGTTAGCAGTGTTAGCAGTGTGCTTTCAAGAATATGTGTCGAAGCTGAAGAGAATCTGAAAATAGGAAGTGAGGATATGGCGACGGTGTCAAAAGAACCGTATCATCTGATCGTAACAATAGTGAACAGCGGATTTTTCGATCAGGTGATGGCGGTCGCAAGAAAAGCCGGAGCAAACGGCGGTACGGTTATCCACGGGCGGGGACTCGGATCAAAAGAGGCGCAAAAGTATCTGGGCATAACAATCCAGCCCGAAAAGGATGTTGTACTTATCGTTACTCCGAAAGACAAGAAACTGGAGATTATGGAAAGCATAACACGCGAAGTGGGGCTGAATACAGCCGGAACCGGTATATGCTTTTCACTGCCGGTCGAACATGCCATCGGCGTAGGGATAATGCTGGATGGCATTGATGCGGACTGAGTTTTGCGCAGCCGGCCGCGGGAGACAGATGCATTTAGTCTTTCTGTTGGCCGGCTCGGGAAACGCTGTCTAATATACACCGGGAATGCCGGTTGACGGGCGAGTATACAAAGAAAAATAAGTAATCGTAGCGGTAACCGGCAGGGCAGACACTTGACATAATATAATGAGCTTATGGCAAACAGCCGATATATGGGCACTCGGAAGTAGAGTGCCTTTATTTTTTGATTGTTTTAATTTGAGACAGCACCCGAAAAACGGTTATATAAAATTTTCTATATGATGCAAGATAATTCACAGAATAAAAACATATAAAGTGAAAAATTATAGAAAATGGTAGCAATTAATGCCATCACAGGAGGATGTTATAAATGAATAAAACAGCAATTATCACCGGGGGCGGCAGTGGTTTCGGCAGAGAAGTGGCGGTTA
>DGDL01000057.1:10843-11035 GCA_002385415.1 Clostridiales bacterium UBA3953 | reverse complement strand
GTTTAAAATCGTTTCTGTACCCGAAAGGTTAAAGTCAATATTCAACGATATAAGTTATCCGGAGATCGTCATCTCCGCGAGAGCTGTCATAAAATGCAGTCTGTTTGGGTTGACCGGTGCCATACAAACTAAAAATAATATGAAGATTCATACCATCACGTGCACTAAAGTTTTTGAAGAGGCGTGGGGGGA
>DGDL01000057.1:0-10618 GCA_002385415.1 Clostridiales bacterium UBA3953 | reverse complement strand
TTTTCCCCCACGAACTTTATGTCTTCGCTAAACAGCATTACCGCTGCCAATACTTGCGGTCGAGGGCGCGGAGCTGGACAGCCTCGGCGATGTGATGTGCTTTGATTGACTCGGAGCCGTCAAGGTCGGCTATTGTGCGCGCCACACGCAAAATACGGTCATATCCGCGCGCTGAAAGCCCCATATTCTCAAACGCCGCACGCATAATCGCGGTCGCAGCGTCATCAAGCGCGCAGTATCTGCGCAGCTCGGCCGGCGAAAGCTCCGCATTGCAATATGCTTTCAGCCCATCACGCCGACAACGCTCAATCGCAATCGCACGCGCACGGTTTACCTCATCCCGCAGCTCGGTCGACGTCCGCGTTTGCATAGGCTTTGACAGCTCCTCAAACGACAGCGGCGACACCTCTATTTGTATGTCAATGCGATCCACAAGCGGCCCGCTTACCTTAGCAAGATAAGAGCGGATCTCGGACGGCTTGCAGCTGCAGTTTTTGCTCGGATGCCCAAAATATCCGCAGCGGCAGGGGTTCATCGCACACACAAGCATAAAATTGCAGGGGAAAGTCAGCCGCCCGCTCGCGCGCGTGATGGTTATCTGCCTGTCCTCAAGCGGCTGGCGCAAAACCTCCGCCACAGTCTTGCTGAACTCGGGCAGCTCGTCAAGAAACAAAACTCCGTTATGCGCGAGCGATACCTCGCCGGGCATCGGTATGGTACCACCACCCGCAAGCGATACCGACGACATCGTGTGGTGCGGCGAGCGAAACGGCCGCTGCGCAATAAGCGACACATTCTCCGGCAAAAGCCCTGCAATCGAGTGTATCTTGGTAGTTTCGATAGCCTCTTCGAGCGTGAAGTCCGGCAGAATCGACGGGATTCGCTTCGCAAGCATGCTCTTGCCCGTCCCGGGCGGCCCAATCATAAGCACATTGTGCCCGCCTGCCGCTGCAATTTGCAGCGCGCGCTTCGCAAATTCCTGGCCCTTAACATCGGCAAAATCAAACTGATGCCGGACTACCCCGCCGAAAAACGAGCTTTTGTCAAATGCGGCAGGCACAAGCGGCCGCTCGCCGTTTAGATGCTTTACAAGCGACACAACGTCCGGTACAGGATAAACGGTTACCCCCTGTATAACAGAAGCCTCGGCCGCATTGCGCGCGGGTACGAATATCTCGGTCAGCCCGGCCGCACGCGCCGCGTCGCACATGCTCAACACCCCGCGTACCGGCCGCACCTCGCCCGACAGCGAAAGCTCGCCGATAAAGCACATGCCCTCGAGTTTGTCGGGCAAATCGCCAGAGCAAGCGAGCACGCCGGCAAGCAGCGCCAAATCATACGCAGAGCCCTGTTTCTTTTTATCGGCGGGAGCAAGATTTATGGTAATTTCCGCGTCGGGGAACTCATAGCCGCTGTTGCAAATAGCCGCCCTTATTCGCTCTTTTGCCTCTTTCACCGCCGCGTCGGGCAGCCCCACAATCTCAAATGCGGCAAGTCGGGGCGACATATTGCACTCGACCGTTACTATGTAGCCGTCTACACCTTCAAGTCCTGCGGAATAAACAGATGAAAGCATTACAGTTTCGCGTATCGGCAAAAACCGCGGCATAAAGCCGCGGATTCCGATTCGTTATCCTTTCTCCCGTTATTTTAACCGTTTTCGCTTTTATGAAAATAACTATAGATACGTTCGGCATCGGCTTTTGAGATGAGTTTGACGTTTTTCAAACTTTCAATATCCGCAGATTTGACGGCCGAAACAGAACCGAACGCAGTTATCAGTGCCTTCGCCTTTGCCGGGCCTATCCCCGGTATGTCCTCAAGCGACGAGCGGCGCATCGAACGCGATTTTGCCTGCTTCATACGCGTGACAGTGAACCGGTGGACTTCCTCCTGAAGTTTGTAAATGAAAGTAAAAACCGATTGCTCGCGCGCGATTGAAATCTCCTCGGAGTCGGATGTAAGCGCACGCGTTTTGTGAAACTCGTCCTTGACCATGCCGAATACCGGAATGTCAAACCCCAGCTCGGCAAGCAGGCTGCGAATGGTGGAAACATGACCTTTGCCGCCGTCAAGCAGGATAAGGTCAGGCAGATCGCCCGTGTTATGTTCAAGCCGCCTGCGTACAGCCTCTGCCATCGCGGCATAATCGTCGGGCGAGTCTGTCACAGATTGAATTTTATATGTGCGATAGGCGCTCTTTTTAAACTTAACTCCTTCGGTTACAACCATACCGGCCGTCATATTGTCGGAGCCGTAGCTTGATATGTCAAACGCCTCGATACGTTCGGGCACAACCTCAAGCCCGAGCAGCGACGCGAGTTTTACAAGTGTGCGATTGTCGCGCTCGGTTCGGGCAATGTATTCTTCGGCGCGCTGTTTCGCGTTATCGTAAACCATATCGCAAAGCGCGCGCGCGTCGCCCCGCTCCGGGAAACGCAGCTTGACTTTATAGCCCGCGCGTTCGGTGCAGAACTCGGCAAATGTGCTTTCGTTTTCCTCGCCCAGACGGAACCCGAACAGTATCTCGCGCGGTATATATTCGCGTTTTAGATACAGGTCACACAAAAACGCCGAAACTCCGTTGCCGTCGACAAGCTGGTCGGGCGGGAAACAGAAGCTGTCGCTGTCAACAACACTTCCGCTGCGGATATAGAAAATCGTGATGCACGAGCAAAGCTCACTGCTGTAGAGCGCTATGACGTCCTGTTCGACGTCGGGGGAGCCGACCACCTTTTGCTTTTGCCAAACGCGCTGGAGCGTTGCTATTCGGTCGCGGTAAACTGCAGCGGCCTCAAATTTTAAATTCTCGGCAGCGTCTTCCATCTGCTCGACAAGCGATTTTTTGACTTCGCTAAACGAGCCGCGCAAAAACGCGATTATATCGATAAATCTTGCTCTATACTCTTCGGGCGAGACTTTGCCCATACAGACCGCATCGCATTTGCCGAGCTGAAAGTTGAGGCATGGGCGCCCCTTGCCTATATCGCGCGGGAAAATGCGCTTGCAGGAGGGGATGGGAAAGGTCTTTTGAAGCGTGTCGACCAGCTCGAAAGCAGCGCCATAGCTCGAATAAGGCCCGAAATATCTGGCATTGTCGGGCAGCCGCTTTCTGACAATATGGATGCGCGGATATTCGTCCGAAAGCGTGACCTTTATATACGGATAGTTTTTGTCGTCCTTGAGCTTGATGTTATATTTAGGTTTGTGCAGCTTTATAAGGCGGTTTTCGAGCGTCAGCGCCTCCATGTTGTTGTCGGTGAGCATGTAATCGAAATCCCACACCGACGCAACCATTTTTGCCGTTTTTATATCATGGGACGCGTGCTCGTGGAAATACTGTGATACCCGCTGCCGCAGCACCTTCGATTTGCCGACATAGATAACCTTGCCGCTTTTATCCCGCATGAGATACACGCCGGATGAAAGGGGTAGCCCGGCGGCTTTCTCACGAAGGTGTTCAATATTAGGGGAAAAGTTTTTCATCAAAATATAAGCAATTTGAATGCCGCTTTAAAAATTATTTAGATAAAAACAAAGCAGACAAGTCCACACCGGGTTAATGTCTGCCGTTTGGAGAGATATTAAATTTGATTTAGTCAGACTTCGCCACGATAGGGAGTTGATTGATAAATCAATAAAGTCACCACTGCCGCACAAAATTGTACGGGACCGGGTCTGGGCTCCCGCGTGCGAATATATGCCGGAGTTATTTCGGCCGGCTTTGCCCGGCTTAGTCGTTTAACCCGGTATTAATAAGCTCGCACAGCCCGTCGAGCGCCTCGACCTCGTCAACGCCGTCTGCGATAAGCGTGATTGTCGTTCCTTTGACGATTCCGAGCGAAAGCACGCCCAAAAGACTTTTAGCATTGACGCGACGGTCATCTTTTTCGACCCAGATCGAGCTCTTATACGAGTTCGCTTTCTGGATAAAAAACGTAGCGGGACGTGCATGAAGTCCGACGCTGTTTTGTACGGTTACATTCCTTGAAATCATCGGGTAATCGCTCCATTCCGTTATATATTCTACGCGGAAACATCTTCTCTATGTTATTATATCAAACGAAATCATCAAAATCAAGAGGGTTGTAGATAATTTTTAAATAAAATTTAAAATTTGCGCGAAATTTACTCGCCGGGTGTTACGTTCAAGTTTGTGATAAGGATGTTGACTGTAATGTTTTTGGTATTTACGAGCAGCTCTTTTCCCGCAGCTATATAGGTGTTGTTGTTGAGCATAAAACCGTCCTCGGTCATAGTGCCGGAGCCGATGATTGTGCCGCGGACATCGTATCGCCGTTCGTCATAAGTCAGCTCGAGGATGCCCTCTGAATTTTCAAAATAGTATTCGGCTTTGCTTATATCAACGGTGCCGAGTTTGCCGAGATATGTGCCGCTGCTGTAAACATTGTCGCCCACTGTGAGCGCCTGGGCCGAATAATCCGATATGTTATGGATATAAAACGAAATCTCTACCGTATCTTTCGCCGCGCCGATGCTAAGCTTGTCGATAAGGTTGAATCTCACGACCGCACCGATGGCACAGGCAGCTATTGTGGCTATGATGAAAAAATCGACTACATTGAATCGTTTTCTGGTGTTTGCTGCGTTGGCGGTATTCATCACGCGGCTACCTCCTTGATGGAAATGCAATAGCCCGACCCCGTAAAATTGGGTACTCTGATACTTACATAGGTGCCGACGCTCAGTTTATACACGCCGTTTATCATATAATTGCCTGAACTGATGTCGGCGGATGCCGATATTGTGACCGTTATGTTTATATGGCCGGGATAGTCGCTGTAAACAAGCGTGCCCTGCTCTCTGTTAACGCCGGTATAGACATAGTTTGTGTACTTGACATCGGTTACCTCGCCGATAGTATACAGCTTTGAGGCATCTATTACCTTGTCGCCGATGTTAATTTTGCCTTTGAGCTCCTCGCGTACCATGCGAAGCTCGATTTTATACTCGACGTCGGTATAGTTTTTTGTATCCGCGGTCTCGGCGCTGTGGAAAAAGAGTATATATACAAGCACGCCGGTTGCGGCAAGTATGACAATTAGAAAGAGCGCGTCGATAATATTGAAGCGCAGCGATTTGCGCGGCGCGGCTTTCTTGTTCATACGGCTTATCCTTTCAGATTAACTTTGATTATCTTATAAACAGGCTAAAAAGCATTAAAGAGTGCAGGGCGAGCTGTTCTTTTCAGCCGCCACCTGTCGCGCGACGGCGCTGGTGAGCCCTACTAAAAGCCAGAACATCGCGTATATTCGATAGTTATACCAAACGTAATCCGTCATGCCTTGCAAAAGGAAGGCAAGCACGCCGCAAAGTCCGGCGACGCTGTAAAGGAACCAAGTCCTGTCGCGGTCGAGGGCACCGCTGTGGCTGGAAAGCGTCTGGCGCGCAAAGCTTATCATTGCTATAATAAATGCAAGCAGCCCGAAAATGCCCAGCTCTATAACTATTTGCAAGTAAAGATTATGGCTGTGGGGCGCAGCCTCGATTCCGCCGAGCGCATACTGAGGGTATACGGCGGCAAACACGCCCATACCCGAGCCGAGGCCGGATAGCAGCACGTCGCGCGCCATGTTGAGCGAGCCCATCCAGATATGCACGCGGTAGGCGGTCGAGGTGTCGGCAAGGTTGCCGATGCTTGTAAAGCGGGTTACAACCGTCGAGGGCAGCACAAGCGGCAGAAAAGGCAGGGCAAACGCCCCAAAGCAGAGCAGGGTAAGCGTTTTGCGGCTGTATATAAGAAAATATATAAGCAAAGCGACTATAATACCGAGCCATGCCCCGCGCGACCATGTGTAGACAAGGCAAAGAGATATAGCAACCGTCGCGACCAGCGCGGCCAGCCGCGCCAGGGGCTTTTTAGCAGCCAGCAGAGCAGTGAGCGAGATGGGAAGCGTCATAATCAGATACTCGGCAAGCACATTGGGGTTTGCAAAGGTGGATACGACGCGGCCTTCGATATCCTCGAACATCTCGGCATCAATCCAGTTCAGCGAAAGCTGCCCGAAAAAGTTTTCAAAAATGCCTATCGCGGCGACAGCAAACGCCGAAAGCATTAGCACGGCGATGCAGCGCCCGGCCCACTCGGGTGTTCGGATAAGGCCAACGACCAGAAAATAACCGAAAATAAAGCATATATAAAGCAAAGCGGGTTTGAGGCTGAGCGCGCGGTTTATGGAAAATATGCCGCTGCACAGAGTTATGAGCATAAATATCGCCACGGCGACATCGAGCAGTTCAATGACAAGCACACGCTTGCCGCGTATATACTTGAGGAAATAGCATGCCGCGGTGACGACGGTCAGCCCCGCAATATACATGGTAGGCAAAAACGGCAGCGCGCCAAAAAGCAGCAGCACGCCGATTTCGGGCATCGAAAGCAGCATGTAGGCCCCCGTCAGCCCGGCAGCGCCTACCAGCATTGTCAGCGGTGACACAAAATAGGTCGACAGACCCACCACCATACCGGCGACAAAAGCCACCGTATTTTTGCCCACAGCCGGCGAGCCGTCATATATAGTCTCGCGCCTGAAACCCAGCAGCGTCATAAATATAAACGAACCGAGCCGGCTCTGCGTCACCGCCTCGCCGAGTGACTGCGCCGAAAACATCAGCGGCACCGACACAATGGCAAATGCGGCACCAATCAGCAGATTTATAATGTCTGCATCGGCGTTGCCAAGTGCAAATCGTGTTACTAGATATACAATGCAGCTATACATTCCGGCTGAAAAAAGCCCGATGCCGTATACCTGCATGGCTATGTTCAGGCACAGCCTTACAAGCCTTTTAACGGCATGTATTATAATGCTGCGCTCGCACGCGCCACCGATGGCGCGCTTCAGCGGAATCGAGATTTTGCGCTGAAGCCCGAGCTTTTCGCCAAAAAGCGCGAGAAGGCTGCGTTTTGGCAGATCGGCTTGGTAGCCGGTTAAAAATCCGCCTATTAAGCTGCGCTTTGCAGCGCTGTAAACAGATTGGGAAAACCTGTCAAGCGCGGAGAGTATCACGCTGCCACGCAGCGCCCCGCGCAGTCCTTTTGTTTGCATCAGTGATTGCTCCCGTTTTCACCGGACGGTTTGCTGCGCACAGAGCGCAGAGGGCCGAAACCGGTGAGCTTTAGCATGAAAAGGTATAAAATCGCAGCGGGCAAAAACACTGCCGCGCATACCGCGATGTTTGCAAAAAGCCCTCGCCCGTATGGCGAGCCGGGCAAAATGACATAAACCGCCGCCATGACCGCCGCCGATAAAAGAGCGCACAGCCCCCCCTTGGCAAGCTCGGTGAAAAATCCGCGGCCGAAAAGCCCGGGTATCTTTTTTGCGGCGAATACTGCAAGCACGGCCGCCGACACATACTGACCGACGGCGTTTGAAAGCGCCACGGCATCCAGCCCGAATCCGAGCAGGCTCACCGAAACGGCGCAACAAACGACATTACCCGCTATTCCTGCGACAGCTGCGTACATGGATATGGCGGGCTCCGAGCGCGAGTAAAAAACGCGCGAAAGCATCTCGTTTACGGCAAACGCGGGCACCGCAAAAAGCAGCATGCGGAGCGCGCTCGAAACGGTGTCGGCGTCGGAGGAACCAAACGCGCCGCGCATCAGCAGCGCAGCGACGCCCTCGCGTGAAAGAATAAACGCGCCGAAGATAAACGGCAGCGTCAGCGCCCAAAGCGTAAGCAGACCGAGCGATACGGACGAGCCGAACCCCTCGGTGTCGCCTTCAGCCGAGCGCCTTGACAGTTTGGGGAAAAAGTACTGGCAAAGACTGTAGACCAGTGTGCCGGCGATTATATTGTAGACGTTCCAGGAGTAGTCGAATGCCGAGACGTCGCCTTCCGAGCCGGTAAATGAGGCAAAAAAGGTTGCCACCAGACTTCCCGCCGGAAGCAGCCACGAGCCGGCCATAACCGACGGCATCATTTTAAGCGACCGCCTGAACGCGGTGTTTTTAAAGTCGAGTGTCGGGCGGTATCTGGAGCCGGAGGCGGCAAGCGGAGCCGCCAGCGTCAAAAACTGTGCGCACCACGCGACCAGATATGCCAGCGTCAGCCCATAGATACCGCGGTCGCCAAGCCTATCGTTTATAAATATGAAATAAAGGATTACAAGCAGGTTTGATACCGAGCTTATCGCTGCGGGGAGCAGAAATCTCCCCTTTGACTGCATGACGCCAACGAGCGTATAAGCCGCGCCGATGAAAATTATCGACGGAAAGCTGATTCGCAGCAGCATGGTCGCAAGCTCGGCGGCCGAAGGCGGAAGCCCCGGTGTGAATATAGCTATAATCTGCCGTGCGAATATAATGCCGAGCGCGGACAGCACGCCGGTGAAAAGCAGAATAAAGTTAAAAAATACCTTTGCAAAGTCGCTGCGCTCAAGCGCACGCTCATCGCCAAAGGAATTGTAGACGGGCACAAAGCAGCCGACAATCGCGGCAGAGAAGAGAATATCAAAAAAGCTGTTTGGTATACGGTACGCGGCGATAAACGCGCTCGCCGACTCGGAGGTACCGTATGCGTTTGCCATGAAAACGCTGCGCAGCATGCCGAGCAGCTTTGATACAACCGTTGCCGCCATCATGGCCGCAACGGTCAGCGCGCTGCGCCGCGCGGCGCTATCGTTTGTTTGTGTCATAATATCAGGTCGGGACGCTTTCTTTTCGTCCGCCGGACTGCGCTTTCGCGGCGGAAGCGCTCAATTGCGGCGTGGTCGCCGCTCAGCAGTACGTAGGGTACCGCGCGCCCTCTGAACACCGGCGGGCGGGTATACTGCGCATACTCGAGCAGGCCAGCCGAATGGGACTCAAGCTCAAAGCACTCCTCGGACGAAAGCACGCCCGGCACATTGCGCGCGACGGCATCGACGAGTATGCAGGCCGGCAGCTCTCCGCCGGTTACGACATAATCGCCGATGGAGATTTCCTCGTCGACAAACTCCTCAATGACGCGCTCGTCTATGCCTTCATAATGGCCGCAGAGAATGATAAGTGCATCATATTTAGCAAGCCTGCGCGCGGTTTTTTGGTTTAATAGGCTGCCCTGCGGCGACATGTATATCGTGCGCACCGACGCGTCTTTTGGCAACCGATCCATTATTGCGTCGTGACAGGCCGCAATCGGAGGCGCGGCCATCAGCATGCCCATTCCGCCGCCATAAGGCGTGTCGTCGACGCGGCGATGCTTGTCCTCGCTGTAGTCGCGGATGTTGTGCGTCGTCACAGAAATCGCACCAGAGGCGCGCGCACGGCCGATTATTGAAACCGACAGTACATAATCGACCAGCTCGGGGAACAGTGTCATTATTTCAAAACGCATCACGGCTCGAGCAGCCCCTCAATCGGCCTTATAAAAATGCCCGAGCCGAGGTCGACACGTTTGACAAACTCTTTAACCACCGGCACAAGCGAAATGCCGCGCCCGGTATCGACCTCGTAAAGTTGAGATGCGACTCCGTCCAGCACGCCTACGAGCGTGCCGAGCCGTTCGCCGGTGTCGAAGTCGAAAACTCCAAGCCCGATAAGATCATCTATAAAATGCGCGCCCTCCTCGAGCGGTATGTTGTCCCGGTCGGCATATACGACAGTTTCTTTGAGTTTAACCGCCTCATCGAGCGTGTCTATGCCCTCGAGTTTGGCAAGCACAAACCGGCCTTTAAAAACCGAGGCTGAGGTCACTGTGCGCGGGATATATTCATCTCCATGCTTGAAATACAGAGTTTCAAGCCCGGCGAGCACCTCGGCCGAATCGCACCAGTGCTCGATTTTTACTTTGCCGGCCACCCCGTGGGTGTTTATAATTTTCCCAGCTTGCAAGTATTTTTTCATAACCTATATTCTACCACCATAAGCGAAAATAGTTATTAATTGCTTGTAAACATTTCTATTCGCCTAAATATATTGGGCATTCTAAATTATTATCCAAAACTATTAAGCGTATGTAAATATTATTTGCTTAAGTTCTTATTCTATTTACAAATATCGTTATTTAATGTATAATGCCTGTAGATTGAATAAAAAACACGCGATTTTTACTGCGAAAAAATATTCAATCCACACAACAAAGCGATAACTTCACAGGTCGAAAGGAAACAGGACAAATGTCAAACCCCGTATACTCCATATACACACGGATTAAAGAGAACATAAGCAAAGTTATCGTCGGTAAAGGCGAGGTAATCGACCTCATGCTCATTGCCCTTTTCTGCCGCGGACACATGCTCATTGAGGATGTGCCGGGAACAGGCAAAACAATGCTCGTAAAATCGCTTGCGGCATCTATCGACTGCGAGGCAAAGCGAATCCAATTTACGCCCGACCTTTTGCCGTCCGACATTACGGGCATCAACTATTTTAATATGAAAACGTCCGAGTTCGAGTTTGTGCCCGGGCCGGTTTTCGCCAACATAGTGCTCGCGGACGAGATTAACCGCGCGACGCCCAAAACGCAGTCGGGTCTGCTCGAGTGTATGGAAGAAAACCAGGCGACAATCGACGGCGTGACATATAACCTTGCCCGCCCGTTTATGGTAGTGGCAACGCAAAACCCGATAGAAAGCATGGGCGTGTTCCCGCTGCCCGAGGCACAGCTTGAC